>JALZAH010000368.1 GCA_030948425.1 Actinomycetota bacterium | reverse complement strand
GGCGCAGGGTGATCAACATGGCGAAGCCCAGCGCGGCGAGGAGATCAACGGTGCTCAGGGGCCGCACGGACGTGGGAACAGCCGTCGCCGTGGTGGCCAGCGACGACCCAACGGCCAAGAAGGCCGTCAGGATCCGGTTGGACAACCGGATGCTGGCAGCCATGACCAGACCCAGGACCACGCCGATGGCCGCGGCGGCCGTGACGGGGTGGGCGGGGGCGCCCTTGCCGGTGGTGACGGTGAGGAAGATCACCGGGATGATGGTCAGGACGGCGGCGGCGGCGTAGCCCAATGTCGCTTCGTTGCCCCGCATCCGCACTGGCGAACCGGTCTGGTCCGGGTCGTCCCCGCGCTTGTCGATGGCATGGAGGACCCGGGTCACGAACGACCCTTGATTGGTGGTTCGAGTCGGCGGGGGCGCCGGGGTCGCCGGCTCCGTCGAGGTCGACCGCTCGACCGCCGGTCGCTTGGCTGACGGTTGTCTGGCCGCCGTTCGGGTCAGCGGCCGGCGGCCGACCAGGCCGTCCGCGCCCTCGACTTTGTCATTGCCCGCCACGTGGTCATCACCCACCGTCTCGTCGGCAGGCCTGGGGCGCCGCGCCCGGCGGGCACTCGATCCGGCCACCTCAGCGCCTCCGCCTGCGGAGACGCCGGGCCCGACGGGCGCGGGGGGCAATGCCCGTGGTCGTGGAGGAGGGCCCGGCGTCGACACCCGGTTCGGCGCCCGCCATGTCCTGATCGAGCAGCCATGGACGGATGCGCACCACCGAGCGACGTCCGACGATGCCCTCCAGCTCGGCCTCGACGGGCAGGTCGGTCGGGGGCTCGCCGGACGTCTCCTGGACGATCGCCGGCTCCCTGCGCTCTGGCTCGAAAACCTGTTGGAGCCCGAGGGCGAAACCGGTGAGGATGGCGCCGGTGGCACTGCGCTTGCGCCACGAGTCCACTCCCGAAGGCAGGGCCGTGTGGACGTCGCCGGTGGCGGGGTGGTCGTGGGGGTCGGCGTTGCCGAACCCGTCCTCGCCTTGCCTGTCCTCCCCGAACCCGTCACGCGCGTCGGGTTCGTCTGGCTCCACCTCGCCGCCGCTGCCGTCGGTAGGGCGTCGTTTGCCGACGGGTCGTTCTGCCATGTGCCCAACGCTACCGGCCGGCGGGTCCCAACACTGCGCCGGCGGCCCGTCTGCGGCGGAGGCCCCGTGGCCGCGAAGTGTGGGACCGACTTGGAGGTTCCGAAGGGGCAGTGGGTAGGGCGACCGGGCCATGCGCCTAGGGTAGGGGGATCTTGGACACGGGAGCTGCCCCATGATCTTCATCGTCGTCAAGTTCGCCGTACGCCCCGAGGTCACCGACGACTGGTTGCATCGGGTCGACGCGTTCACCCAGGCCACCAGGAGCGAACCGGGCAACCTGTGGTTCGAGTGGTCCCACAGTGTGGACGACCCGAACCAGTTCCTGCTGGTAGAGGCGTTTCGCGACACCGACGCAGGCAAGGAACATGTCGGTTCCGAGCACTTCAAGACCGCCACCCAGGAACTTCCCCAGCTGCTGGCCAGCACCCCTGAGGTCATCAACGTCGAAGTGCCCGGCACACGGTGGTCAGAGCTGGGGGAGATGTCTGTAACGGCGCCCGGCGGAGGCTGACGACGTTGGCCCTAGGCGGGCGCCGGCAGCGGGTCGGGGAGCAGGGTGGTGCCGGCCAGGTGCCGGTCCACGGCGGCAGCGCAAGATCGTCCCTCGGCGATGGCCCACACGATCAGGCTCTGGCCCCGACCGGCGTCACCGCACACGAAGATATCGGGCACGTCGGTCGCCCATTGCCCGTCTCTGCTGATGGTCCCCCGAGGGCCGACCGACACCCCCAGGTGCTCGGCCAGTGAAGGGGTCGGACCGGTGAAGCCGAGAGCGAGGAGCACCAGCTCGCAGCGCAGCTCGAACTCGCTGCCGTCCACCTTGTCGAAGCGGGGCCGGCCGTCGGCGCTCGTCATCTCCACCTCGTGGGCCCGCAGTCCGGCCACGTGGCCGTAGCCGTCGTCGACGAAGCTCTCAGTGTTGACGGCGAAGACCCGTTCGCCTCCCTCCTCGTGTGCCGAGGAGGTTCGCAGCATGAGCGGCCACCCCGGCCACGGGGTGGATTCGGCGCGGGCGTCGGGCGGGCGGGGCAGGATCTCGAACTGGTGGACGCTGAGGGCGCCCTGACGGTGGGTGGTCCCCAGGCAGTCAGCGCCGGTGTCACCACCGCCGATGATGACCACCCGCTTGCCGGCCGCGGAGATAGGCGAGTCTTCGATGTCGCCCTGTTGAACCTTGTTGGCGTAGGGGAGGTACTCCATGGCCTGGTGGATGCCGGCCAGAGCCCGTCCCGGTATGGGCAGCTCCCGCCCCTCGGTCGAACCGGCGGCGATGATCACGGCATGGAACTCGCGACGCAGCTGGGCGGCGTCGATGTCGACACCGACATCGACGTTGCAGGCGAACTGGGTGCCCTCCGCCCGCATCTGGGCCAGCCGCCGATCCAGCACCGCCTTTTCCATCTTGAACTCGGGGATCCCGTAGCGGAGCAGGCCGCCCGGTCGGTCGGCGCGCTCGTAGACGGTCACGGTGTGGCCGGCCCTGGTGAGCTGCTGGGCGGCGGCCAGGCCGGCGGGACCCGAGCCGATGACCGCTACCTTCTTGCCGCTCAGGCTCTCGGGATGGACGGGGTCGACCCAGCCCTCCTCCCACGCCCGGTCGATGATCGACTGCTCGACAGCCTTGATCGTCACCGGATCGGAGTTGATGCCGAGCACGCAGGCCGCTTCGCACGGTGCCGGGCACAACCGGCCGGTGAACTCGGGAAAGTTGTTGGTGGCGTGCAGGCTCTCGATGGCGACCTTCCAGTGGTCCCGGTAGACCAGGTCGTTCCAATCGGGGATCAGGTTGCCCAGCGGGCAGCCGTCGTTGCAGAACGGGATGCCGCAATCCATGCACCGTGACGCCTGGATGCGCAGGTTCTCCTCGCCGAACGGCTCGTAGACCTCTTTCCAGTCCCGCAGGCGAACGGCGATCTCACGGCGGGAGGGCAACTCCCGGCCGTGCTTCAAGAAGCCGCTCTTGTCACCCATGTGCGGCGGCCATGATGGCCTCGTCGACCGGAAGACCGTCGCGTTCTGCGGTGGCGGCGGCATCGAGCACCCGCTGGTAGTCCTTGGGCATGACCTTCACGAACGTCTCCCTGGCCTTCGGCCACTCGTCGAGCAGGGCGGCGGCCACCGTGGAACCGGTCTCGTCACGATGCCGGGCGATGACCTCCGCCAACCACGTCTCGTCGTCGGTACCCAGGTCGGTCAGGTCAACCATCTCGGGGTTCACCAACGGGGCGAAGGTGCCGTCAGGATCGCTCACGAAGGCGATCCCGCCGGACATGCCGGCCCCGAAGTTGCGTCCCGTGGCCCCCAGCACCACCACCCGGCCCCCGGTCATGTACTCGCAGCCATGGTCGCCGATGCCTTCGACTACGGCCAGGGCGCCGGAGTTTCTCACCGCAAAGCGCTCACCGACGACGCCTCGGATGAAGGTCTCGCCGGCGGTGGCCCCGTAGAGGATCACGTTGCCGGCAATGATCTGCTCGGAGGCGACCGCCTCGGGAGGCGCGTAGGGGGACGGACGGACGATGATTCGCCCGCCGGACAGGCCTTTGCCGACGTAGTCGTTGGCGTCGCCCTCCAGGCGCAGGGTGATGCCTGACGGCAGGAACGCCCCCAGGCTCTGGCCTGCAGAGCCCACCAGGGAGATGTCGATGGTCCCCTCGGGCAGGCCGGCGCCGCCATAGCGGCGGGTGACCTCGGCACCGAGCAGGGTGCCCACCGTCCGGTTCACGTTGCGGATCTTCTTGGTGAGCGACACGGGATGGGCGTCGTCGAGGGCCAGGCGCGACTCGGCGATGAGCTCGGCGTCGAGGGCCTTGTCGAGACCGTGGTCCTGGGCCACCACCTGGTGGCGGGGGGCGTCGGGAGGGGCAACCGACGCCTCGAGGACAGGGGAGAGGTCGAGCGCGGCGGCCTTCCAATGGCCGACGGCGGCGGTGTGATCGAGGGCCTCGGGGTGGCCGATGGCCTCGTCGAGGGTACGGAAGCCGAGCTCGGCGAGCAGTTCGCGGACCTCCTCGGCGATGTACTCGAAGAAGGTGACGACGAAGTCGGGGCTGCCGGAGAACCGCTTGCGCAGCTCGGGGTTCTGCGTGGCGATGCCTACCGGGCAGGTGTCGAGCTGGCAGACCCGCATCATGATGCAACCGCTCACCACCAGTGGCGCGGAGGCGAAGCCGAACTCCTCGGCACCAAGCAGGGCGGCGACGACAACGTCGCGCCCGGTCTTCAGCTGGCCGTCAACCTGGACGCTGATGCGGTCCCGCAGGCCGTTGAGCATGAGGGTCTGCTGGGTCTCGGCCAGGCCCAGCTCCCAGGGAGCTCCGGCGTGCTTGAGCGAGTTGAGCGGCGCCGCTCCGGTGCCGCCGTCGTGACCGGAGATCAACACCACATCGGCGTGGGCCTTGGACACCCCGGCGGCGACGGTGCCCACCCCGACCTCGGCGACCAGCTTGACGTGGATCCTGGCCTGGTCGTTGGCGTTCTTCAGGTCGTAGATGAGTTGCGCAAGATCCTCGATGGAGTAGATGTCGTGGTGGGGGGGAGGCGAGATCAGGCCCACCCCGGGCGTGGAGTACCGGGTCTTGGCGATCCACGGGTAGACCTTCGAGCCGGGCAGCTGGCCGCCCTCGCCGGGCTTGGCCCCCTGGGCCATCTTGATCTGGATGTCGCTGGCATTGACCAGGTACTCGCTGGTCACACCGAAGCGGCCCGAGGCGACCTGCTTGATGGCACTGCGGCGCTGGTCGCCGTTGGGGTCGGGGGTAAAACGGTCGACATCCTCGCCGCCCTCACCGGTGTTGGACCGACCCCCCAGACGGTTCATGGCGATGGCCAGCGTCTGGTGGGCCTCGGCGGAGATGGAGCCGTAGGACATGGCGCCAGTGGAGAAGCGCTTGACGATGTCGGAGGCAGGTTCTACCTCGTCGATGGCGATCGAGGGATGACCGAGCTCGGCCGCCGAGCGGAGTCGGAACATCCCCCGCAGGGTGGCCAGGTGGGCGGCCTGGTCGTTGACCGCAGTGGTGTACTCCTTGAAGATCTTGTACTGCTTGGTTCGCGTCGAGTGCTGCAACTTGTGGACCGTGGTCGGGTTGAACAGGTGGTACTCGCCCTCCCGGCGCCACTGGTACTCCCCGCCGGCGGGCAGGTCCCGGTGCGCCATCTCCGCAGCGCGGTCGGGCCAGGCCACGGCGTGGCGAGCCAGCACCTCTCGGGCGATCTCGGCGGTGCCGATGCCGCCGACGCGGCTGACCGTGCCGGTGAAGTACCGGTCGACGACCTCGGGGGCCAGGCCGATGGCCTCGAAGACCTGGGCGCCCACGTAGGAGGCGACCGTCGAGATGCCCATCTTGGACATGATCTTCAGGACGCCTTTGCCGGAGGCCTTGATGTAGTTGCGGATGGCATGGCGTTCGGTGATGCCCCCGAGGATGTCGTGGTCGATGAGATCGCTGATGGTGTCGAAGGCCAGGTAGGGATTGATGGCGGCCGCCCCGTAGCCGAGCAGGAGGGCCATGTGGTGCACCTCACGAGCCTCGCCGGTCTCCACGACCAAGCCGACCCGGGTCCGGGTCCGTTGCTTGATCAGATGGTGGTGAACGGCGCCGACCAGCAGCAGGGCCGGTATCGGGGCGAGCTCGACCGAGGTGTGACGGTCCGAAAGGACGATCAGCTTGGCGCCGGCGTCAATGGCCTCGCTGACCCGGTCGCAGATGTCGCTGAGCGCTGCCTCCAGAGCCCGTCCCGGCCCCTCAGGGGCATGGACGGGGAACAGTCCGTCCACGGCGAAGGACTTCCAGCCGGGGAGTGTGCCATCCTCGTTGACATAGAGGAGCTTGGCCAGCTCCTCATTGGTGAGGATCGGTTGGTTGAGCACGATCTGGTTGCAGCTCTGCGGGTGGGACTCGAGCAGGTTGCCCTCGGGGCCGAGGGTGGTGCCGAGCGAGGTGACCAGCTCCTCGCGGATGGCGTCGAGCGGTGGGTTGGTGACCTGGGCGAAGAGCTGGGCGAAATAGTCGTAGAGGACTCGCGGGCGCTCGGAGAGCACGGCGAGGGGAGTGTCGGTCCCCATCGACCCGATGGGCTCAGCGCCGACGGTGGCCATGGGGCCGAGGATGACCTTTTGATCCTCGATGGTGTACCCGAACAGGCGCTGGTGGGTGACCACCGTGGCATGTTGGGGCGTAAGGGTGAATCGGGGGGGCAGATCCTCGAAGTGGATCTGCCCGTCGGCCAGCCACTCGGCGTAGGGGTGCTCGGCCGCCAGGGACGACTTGATCTCGTCATCGCTGACGATCCGGCCCTGGGCGGTGTCGACCAGGAACATCCGACCCGGTTGCAACCGGCCCCGTTTGACCACGTGGGCGGGGTCGATGTCAAGGACACCGACCTCGGAGGCCATGACGACGAGTCCGTCGTCGGTGACC
Source organism: Actinomycetota bacterium (assembly GCA_030948425.1). Lineage (GTDB taxonomy): Bacteria > Actinomycetota > Acidimicrobiia > Acidimicrobiales > Palsa-688 > JALZAH01. Next base: position 1,008 of record JALZAH010000368.1, on the reverse strand, counting down.
CAGTAGCGCGACGGGCGAAGGCCGTTGCGGTCGAGGACGGCGCCGATGACGGTGCCGTCGGTGAAGGCGATGGATGCCGGGCCGTCCCATGCCTCCATCAATGCGGCGTGATACTGGTAGAACGCCCGGCGGGCCGGGTCCATCTGGGCGTGGTTCTCCCACGCCTCGGGGATCATCATCAACACGGCATGAGGGAGGGACCGTCCGCCCAGGTGGAGCAGCTCCAGCACCTCGTCGAAGGTGGCCGAGTCGCTGGCTCCGGCGGTGACGACCGGGGAGATGCGCTCCAGGTCGCCCGGCAGGAGGTCGGAGCGCAACAAGGTCTCCCGGGCTCGCATCCAGTTGCGGTTGCCCTGCACGGTGTTGATCTCGCCATTGTGGGCCACCAGGCGATAGGGGTGGGCCAGAGGCCAGCTCGGGAACGTGTTGGTCGAGAAGCGGGAGTGGACGAGCGCGAGGGACGAGGTGATCCGCTCGTCGTCCAGGTCGCTCCAGAAACTGGTCATCTGCGGGGCGGTCAGCATTCCCTTGTAGACGATGGTGCGGGCGGAGAACGATGGGAAGTAGGTGCCATCGACGCCATTGTCGATCCGCTTGCGAAGCATGAACGCCCGGCGCTCGAGCTCCATGCCGCTGGCACCCGTGGCTCCGCCACCGACGAAGAGCTGGTGAAATGAGGGCATGCAGCTCCTGGCGATCGAGCCCAGGAGAGAGTCGTCCACCGGCACCAACCGCCAGCCGAGCAGCTCGAGACCCTCGAGCTCGACCAGCTTGGCGATCTCCTGGCGGGCAAACTCGGCGCCGGCCGGATCGACGGGTAGAAAGCCGATCCCGGTGGCGTAGGCACCGGGGGGCGGGAGCTCCCAGTCGACGACCCCCCGGTAGAACTCGTCAGGGACCTGGATGAGCAGACCGGCCCCGTCCCCGGTGTTCGTCTCGGCGCCGGCCGCCCCCCGGTGCTCGAGGTTGCACAGGCTCTTGAGGCCCATGCGGACCAGGCTGTGGGAG
>JALZAH010000062.1 GCA_030948425.1 Actinomycetota bacterium | reverse complement strand
GCTACGACCGGCTGTTCCCGGCCCAGGACTTCATGCCAAAGGGGTCGTTCGGGAATCTGATCGCCCTGCCTCTCCAAGGTGGTTGCCGCAAACGCGGCACCACCGTGTTCCTCGACCCCACCACGCTCGAACCCTTCGACGACCAGTGGGCGTTCTTGTCGACGATCAAGCCCGTCTCCACGCAGGCCATCGCCGAGATGGCCGAGGCGCTCGGGGAACTGGCAACTGGACCGGGTGCCACGACATTCCGAAGCCCGACCAACGCTCCTGCGGGGCCTACGCCGCCGGCGAAGCTCGCAGGCCGAGGCGACGCGATGCTGGCCATCGATCGGATCGGCATGCCGCCGGCGATGCTCGCAGCGCTGAAGCATCTGGCTTCGTTGCACAACCCGGAGTTCTACGAGAAGGAGAGGCTCCGGCTCTCGACGTGGAACACACCTCGGTTCATCCGTTGCTACCGAGAGACCCTTGACGAGCTCCTCTTGCCCCGAGGGCTGCGAGACAAAGCCTGCAGAATCGTCGCCGATGCAGGCAGCGAGTTGGTGGTCGCCGACCTGCCTCCCGGTGATGCGTCGTTGACGACCGAGTTGGTGGCAACCCTGGCATCAGGGCAGGCCACGGCGGCGGACGCTCTCGGCGAACATGACCTGGGGATCCTGGTCGCGCCGCCAGGGTCCGGAAAGACTGTGGTCGGATGCGCGCTCATCGCCCGCCATGCGGTCCCGACCCTGGTGATCGTGGACCGCAAACCTCTCATCGAGCAGTGGCGGGATCGGCTCGCCACCCATCTCAACCTCAAGCCCACGGAGATCGGACAGCTGGGCGGCGGTCGCAACAGGACGACCGGCATTGTGGACGTGGCAATGGTCCAGAGCCTCGCCCGACGCGACGACCTCCCAGAGCGCACCGCCGGCTATGGCCTGGTCATCGTCGACGAGTGTCACCACGTCCCGGCGGTGACCTTCCAGCGGGCTGTAGGTGAAATCCCAGTTCGACGCTGGCTCGGCCTCACGGCCACCCCGTACCGTCGCGACGGTCTTCAGGCCATGATGGCCATGCACTGCGGTCCGGTTCGTCACACCATGAGCGCCCCTCTCGGCGCCGCCCTGCAGACGCTCGACCTGATCGTGCACGAAACCGAGCACCAGACAGCCGAGAGCTACCAACACATCCAGACAACCTTTCGCGGTCTTGTTGAGGACGGCCGGCGAACCACACAGATCTGCGACGACATTGCGGTCTCCGCCACCTCTGGTCGGAACTGCCTCGTCCTAACTCGCTGGAAGGAACACCTCGACTCGATCGCCGAGATGCTCGCCAAGGGGGGCGTCGAGGCCCTCGTGCTGCACGGCCAGATGGGCAACAAGGCCCGAGCTGCGATCATCGACCGCCTCCGCGCACCGTCGCACGCCAGCACCGGTCTGGTGCTCGCCGCCACTGCCAGCCTTCTCGGTGAAGGGTTCGACTGCCCGCCGCTCGATACCCTGTTTCTCGCGTTCCCGATCAAATTCAGAGGCAGCGTCGTCCAGTACGTCGGTCGGATCCTCCGGCCCACCGATACCAAGACACGGGTCGAGGTACACGACTACGTCGACGCCAAGGTGCCTGTCCTCGCCCGCATGCACGACGAACGCCGAAACGCCTACACCACCCTCGGCTTCGACCTACCGAAGTCCCGCAGACCTCGATCAAGACGGGAGTGAACACGCTGGAGCTCAACCTTCTGAAGCCGGAAGACCGACTCATCGTTTCAGCCGGTCCCTTCCCGTCCCGCGACGTCGCGGCCTGTGCCGCCAGGGCGCCCGGATTGGGCACGGTCCGGGCCGATCCAGCAACAAACCCAACATGGCCATGCGTGGATTCGGAAGTGCTGCGGGCCCGTGCACGCCGCTGAACAGCGGTTATACACGGAAGGCTGGTGCGCTCGGAGGGATTCGAACCCCCAACCTTCTGATCCGTAGTCAGATGCTCTATCCGTTGAGCTACGAGCGCCGGTTGGCCCGCACAGTGTAGTGGGGCGGCCGGGAACCGCACCGGCGTCGGTCCCGGACTGCCCGGCGATGGCGCTGGTACCGTCGGCGTCTCGCGGCCTGCGTGTCCGGACGCCGAGCTCGCCGACCGAGGCCCGCCTCGTACCGAAGGATCACATGGCCGACCATCGCGACATCGACCCGGCGCGGACGCCAGCAGCGTGCGCGCCACCAAGGTCCGAGCCGGCGACCTCGTCCTGATGGCCGATCGCCGGCGATGGGCGGGAGTGGACCTACGAGAGCTCCCATGGAGGGCCACCGCCGAGCTCGATCCCCTGGTCCACGTGCGCCGGGCCCGGCGCCTCCTCAGCGGCCAGAGTCATCACGACGCCCTCAGCGCCGCGGTGAGCGGCAAGCGGGTCCTGGTCACCGGGGCGTCCGCCGGCATCGGCCGGGTGGTGGCGGAGCGCCTGGGGGCGGCCGGCGCGGAGGTTCTCGTCGTGGCCCGACGCCGGGAGCTCCTTGATGACGTCGTCACCCACATCGCCACCCGGGGTGGGCGGGCGCGGTCCTGGCCGTGCGACCTGTCCGATCTCGACGCCGTGGACGCCTTGGCCGCCGACGTCCTCGCCGCCCACGATCACGTTGACGTCCTGGTCAACAACGCGGCACGGTCGATCCGCCGGAGCCTGGCCCGCTCCGAAGACCGCCTGCACGACTTCGACCGGGTGATGCGCCTCAACTACTTCGGCGCCGTGCACCTGACCATGCCGCTGGTGGCCCGCATGCGCAAACGGGGGGACGGTCACGTGGTCAACGTGTCGACCCTGGCCGTGCAGTTCGGCCCCGAGCCTCGCTTCGCCGCCTACCTGGCCTCCAAGGCGGCCCTCGGCGCCTTCACCCGCTCTGCAGCCCCCGAGACCCTGGGCGACGGGGTGCGGTGGACAACGGTCCACCTCCCCCTGGTTCGCACCGACATGATCACCCCGTCCCGGGCCCTGCGCTCTGCGCCCGCCCTGTCGGTGGCCAGCGGAGCCGACATGGTCGTCGATGCGGTGGTCCGCCGTCCGACCCGAGTCGGCCACCCCCTCGGCGTTCTCGCCCACCTCTTCGATCTGGCCGCCCCGGCCGTTCTCCAAGAGGTGATGCGCCCCCCACGACCCAGTTCACGTTGAGACGGCCGGGATTCGGCCTCCGCCCACGCTCGGTCACCCAGGATGGCGGAGCCCTGACCTCTACCCCCCGTTGATGGTGGTCGTCGCCCCGGTGCCGCCGCCGGTCCCACGGGTGCCGCCACCGGTGCCGCCGCCGATCCCGCCGGTCCCACCGGTCGACGCTGTGGTCGGCGACGGAGCCGTGGTCTGGAACGTGACCGTCCTGGTGGCCACCGGGGTCGGCGAACCGGGCGGCGGGGTCACGGTCGCCGTCAGGGTGACGACCGCTCCCGGCGGCGGGTTGAGGGGACCGAGCTGGGCGTTGAAGGCTGCCCCCGGCGGCAGGCTGATCGTCGTCTTGATGACGGCGTTGCCGGCCGACGGGGCGATGGACGCCTGCACGGCCAGGAGGTTCTCCCGCTCCGTGCCGGTGTTGGCCACCACCACCGACACCGACACCTGGTTGGTGGGGATCAGGACGTCGACCCCGCCGAGGATGTTCAACGGCGACGGCGTGAGCGTGAGCGAGGCGATGATGAGCTGATGGACCGGGCCGCCTGAACTGGCGTTTCTGAGGCTGGCCAAGAAGATCTGGAGCATGTCCGCCTGGTACTGCGTCGGGTCGTTCACCCATGACGACGCCGGGGCCTTGACCCCCACGGTCGGCAGACGCTGGGCGAACAGCGAGTAAGCTCGGTCGGCCACCTGGAAGTCCTGGCCGGCGGTGGTCAGCGCTCCCAGCTGGGGATCGACGCCGGAGGGGGCGCCATTGGCCAGCTCCTTGGTGAGCGCCCCGGCCATGGCTGCCGCCGCCTGGGAGCGCACCAGCAGGCAGGCTTCCAGCAGACCCGCCGCCCCCACGAGCTGATCGGGGGCCCGCAGGGCACTGAGCTGCTGATAGCTGCGCCGGGCGGCCGTCGCCGCCTGGTTGACCTGGGAGGTGATCGACGACGCCGACACCGAGGTCACCCCGGTGTTGCGGACCTGCTGGATCTCCTGGCCCTGAGTCGTGGACGCCTCGATGATGGGCAGCACCCGGTCCACCCAGGCGGTGGCCGCCAGGCGCGGGGCCACCGTTGGTGAGCGGGACTTGAGGGACGCGTCGATGACGACCACCACGAGGGTGATGATGATGCCGGCGACCAGAAGTTTTCGGCCCCCATCTCGACGAGGGGAACGGCTGGCGAGCGCCATAGCGGGATCACAACCTACTCATCCTCGGACTCCGGCTCGCCGCGGTCACGGCGATCGACGTCCCACACTGGAGGCATGGACTACCGTCAGCTCGGCCGATCAGGCCTCACCGTCTCCGTTGTCGGCCTGGGCTGCAACAACTTCGGGGGTCACATCGATGTCGCCGCCTCCCGGGTGGTGGTGGACGCCGCTCTCGACGCCGGGGTGACGCTGCTCGACACCTCGAACACCTACGGGAACCTGGGTGGCAGCGAGTCGGCGCTCGGAGAGATCCTGGGCAGCCGTCGGGATCGGGTGGTGCTGGCCACCAAGTGGGGGATGGACATGGGCGAGGGACCGGGGACGGCTCGGGGCGGCCGTCGCTACGTTCGCCGGGCGGTGGAGGACAGCCTTCGGCGGCTGCGCACCGATCACATCGACCTCTACCAGCTGCATCGCCCCGATCCCCTGACGCCGATCGCCGAGACCCTCCACGCCCTCGACGAGCTGGTGACCGCCGGCAAGGTCCGCTATGTCGGTTCGTCCAACTTCACCCCCTGGCAGGTGGCCGATGCCGAATGGACCGCACGTCAGGAAGGCGTCGAGCGGATGATCTCCGCCCAGAACCACTACAGCCTCCTCGAACGGGGAGTTGAGACCGAGCTGCTGGAGGCGTGTCACCACTTCAATGTCGGGTTCCTGCCCTTCTTCCCGTTGGCCAACGGGCTGCTCAGTGGCAAGTACCGCCGGGATCAGCCGCCGCCCGACGGCACCCGCCTGGCCGGTCGGAGCATCGACTCCGCCACCTTCGACAGGCTCGACCAGCTCGCCGCGTTTGCCGCCGACCGGGGCCACACCCTGTTGGATCTGGCCATCGCCGGCCTGGCCTCCCGGCCCCCGGTGGCCTCGGTCATCGCCGGGGCCACCCGGCCCGAGCAGATCCTGGCCAACGTGGCCGCCGGGGACTGGGCGCTCGACACCGCCGACCTGGCCGCCCTCGACGCCCTGGGCGCCAATGCGGTGCGGGTCTAGGCTCCGGCCGGCGCCCCGGTGATTGCCGGGCGCGTCGCTCGGGGAGAAGGCCACCATGCCCATCAAGCCGGTCAGGATCTCCCAAACCGACGAGTGGCGGGCTCTCGTCGCCCACCACGCCCAGGTCACCGACACCCATCTGCGCGACCTCTTCGCCGCCGACCCTGGTCGCGGCGAGTCCTTGACGCTCGACGCCGCAGACCTGCACCTGGACTACTCAAAGAACCGACTGACCGACGAGACCGTCCGCCTGCTCGTCGCCGTGGCCCGCCGCGCCGGGCAGGCCGAACGGATCGAGGCCCAGTGGGCCGGTGAGCACATCAACCTCACCGAGGACCGCGCCGTCCTGCACCCGGCCCTGCGGGCCCCGGCCGGCCAGCGCATGGCCACCGACGGCCACGCCGTGGTCCCCGACGTGCACGAGGTGCTGGAGCGCATGGGTCACTTCGCCGAGGCCGTGCGCGGCGGGGCGTGGAAGGGACACACCGGCAGGCGCATCACCAATGTCGTCAACATCGGCATCGGGGGCTCGGACCTGGGGCCGGCCATGGCCCATGACGCCCTGATCCCCTGGAGCGACCGGTCCATCACCTGCCGGTTCGTGTCCAACGTGGACGGCAACGACATCTGGGAATCCACCGCCGACCTCGACCCGGCGGAGACGTTGTTCATCGTGGCCTCCAAGACCTTCACCACCACCGAGACGATCACCAACGCCACCTCGGCGCGCGCCTGGCTCCTCGCCGCCCTGGGCGACGACGCAGCCGTGGCCAAGCACTTCGTCGCCGTGTCCACCAACGCCGGCAAGGTCGCCGAGTTCGGGATCGACACCGACAACATGTTCGGTTTCTGGGACTGGGTCGGCGGCCGTTACTCCTACGATTCGGCCATCGGCCTGTCGCTGATGATCGCCATCGGCCCGGATGGCTTCACCGAGATGCTCGAGGGCTTCCACGCCATCGACGAACACGTCCGCTCCGCCCCCTTTGAGCGCAACCTCCCCGTCCTCCTCGGGCTCATCGGCGTCTGGTACAACGACCTCTTCGGGGCCGAGACCCAGGCCATCCTCCCCTACAACCACTACCTGTCCCGCTTCCCCGCCTACCTCCAGCAGCTGGACATGGAGAGCAACGGCAAGTCCGTGACCCTCGACGGCCAGCCCGTCGACGTGCACACCGGGCCGGTGGTGTGGGGCACGCCGGGCACCAACGGCCAGCACGCCTACTACCAGCTCATCCACCAGGGGACCCGACTGATCCCCGCCGACTTCATCGGTTTCGTCCGCTCCAACCACCGGGTCGGGACCCACCAGGATCTGCTCATGGCCAACTTCTTCGCCCAGACCGAGGCTCTGGCCTTCGGCAAGACCGCCGAGCAGGTGCGGGCCGAGGGCGTCGCCGAGAACCAGGTGGCGGCCCGGACCTTCGCCGGCAACCACCCGACCAACACCCTCCTGGCCGACGAGCTCACTCCTCGGATCCTCGGGCAGCTGGTCGCCACCTACGAGCACAAGGTTCTGACCCAAGGCGTGATCTGGGGCATCGACAGCTTCGATCAGTGGGGGGTGGAGCTGGGCAAGGCCCTGGCCGGGCGCATCGTGCCCCAGCTGACCTCGGAATCCGAGCCGAAGCTGGCCCACGACAGCTCCACCAACGCCCTCATCCGCCGATACCGCCGCGGCCGACGCTGACGGCTCAGGAGCCTGGGCGGTCGTGGATGGGGCCGGTGCGGTCCTTGAGGGGGCGGCCGTCACGGCCCCCCCGCACGGCCAGGATCTCCGCGGTGATGGCCAGCGCCACCTCAGGTGCGCTGCGGCCGCCGAGGTCGAGGCCGATCGGGCGGTGGATGCGGGCCGCGTCGGCGTCGCTCACCCCGTCGGCGGCCAGACGCTCGAGCCTGCGGGACTGGGTACGGCGCGAGCCCATGGCGCCCACGTAGGGAGCTTCGCTGGCCACGGCCAGCCGGAGAGCGGGCACGTCGACATCCGGGTCGTGGCTGAGGACGATGACGGCGGCCGACGAGCCGGCCCACGCCAACCCGTCGCTCAGCGCAGCCGAGTCACTGGCCGGACGAGTGTCCCAGCCGAGTAGGGCGGCCTGGACGGTGATGGCCCCGACCAGGTCCCCCTCGCCGACCACCACCAGGCGGGGGGCGGGGACCCAGCTCTCGATGAGGACCACGCCGGAGCCGTCGTCCACCCGTCGGGTGGTGCTCTGCCCGGCGCCCAGCAGGGCAACGGCCTCGGCGGCCAGCGCATCGGGTTCACCGACGTCCAGCGCTCCCGACCAACGGCCGTCGGCGGTGACGACAAGGGAGGCCGGTCCGGCGGTTGGCCCCTCGATCCTGGTGACCAGGGCGGCGGGCGCCCGCCGGGCCAGAGTCGACCACAGCGTGGTGGGGATGGACGCCGCCGGCTGGAGGAGGATCTCGGCACTCCCCCCGCACGACATACCCGCCTCGACGACCTCCGCCCCGTGGATCTCCACGGTGAGAGTGTCGAGGCCCGACGGGGCTCCGCCAGCCAGCAGCTCGGCGCTGCGCCGGCCGATGCTGTCGGAACCGGGGCGACCGAGGATGGTCCCGTGCCGGCGGCCGTCGCCGTCCACGGCGATGAGCTCGTCGCCCGGCCAGGTGGAGAAGCCAGAGATGGCGGTGACCCGACCCACGATGGCCGGATGGCCCTCGGCCAACCAGCCGGCCACGGTGGCCACGGAGTCGGTGTCGGTCATCGACCGCAAGCTTAAGC
>JALZAH010000339.1 GCA_030948425.1 Actinomycetota bacterium | reverse complement strand
CATCTCGGCCACGCGGCCAGCGTCGCCCACAACGTCAAGGTGCTGCTCGGCTGGGCGTTGCTGGTGACCTTCGCCAGCCTGCTGGCCAAGATGACCCTGACCGCCCGGGCCGCCCGCCGGCGCCAGGCCGCCGGCGAGGCCGGCAACGAGGCCCCCTACCTGGTCAAGACCGCACCGACGGTCCTGGTGGGCATCGTCGGCGGCTTCATGGTCGGGCTGACCTCGGTTGGGTCCGGGTCGCTCATGATCATCCTGTTGATGCTGCTCTATCCCCGCATGACGTCTCGATCGCTTGTCGGCACCGATCTGGTCCAATCGGTGCCCCTGGTGGCCGCCGCCACCCTCGGCCAGGTCATCTGGGGACACGTCGACGTGAGCATCTCCGGGGCCCTCATCATCGGCAGCCTCCCCGGCGTCTACCTGGGCGCCCGGGTCTCGTCCCGGGCCCCTGACAAGATCGTCCGACCCATCCTGGCGTTCATCCTGGTGGCCTCTGGCCTGTCGTTGCTCCTGGCCAACAACGCTGTCGACCTGGCTCTGGCCCTGCTCATCGTGGTGGTCACCGGCGTGCCCCTGTGGGCCGCCGTCGACGCCACCCTGCTGCGCTGGGCCGACTGGAACCAAGCGGGTCACCGTCGCACCGTGTGGGTGGCTCTGCTCGGCATCGGAGCCCCGCTGGGGATCGGCCTCGTTGCCACCGTTATCTACCTGGCCGTCATCCGCCCGCAGGTTCGTGACGCCGGGCGGCAGACCCACGCCCCCCTGCGTGCCTGAACCGACGAAGCGCTCCGACCTCGACGGGCGGCGCACTCCTCCCCTCAGGCGGCGCCGAGCACCTCGTCCACGCTGACGTTGACGCCGCTCAGTCCGGCCACGTCGAGGATCTCGCCTCGCTGAGCCCGGTGGGCGTCACGATAACCGCCAGGGGCGGTCCCACTCAGGACCAGGACCTCGCCGGCGATCAGGTCGACGACCCAACAGAGGGGGACGCCCGCCGCCGCATAGCGCGGTGCCTTCTCGTCGCGGTCCCAGGCCAGGGAGCTGTCGGCCACCTCAACGATGAGGAAGACGTCACTGGCACCGGGGGTGGCGCCGGCGTAGTCGTCGGCCCGAGGATGCAGGAGGGTCAGGTCAGGCTGAGGCTCGGAGTGATCATCAAGGCGGACCGGGTTTTGGACCGAGACGATGGCCCGCTCCCCCACCGCCCCGACCATCAGGCGATTGAGTCGGTTGACGCAGGCCAGGTGGAGCTTGCCGATGGGCGCCATCCTGACGACCTCCCCGTCGAGCAGCTCGACCCGGGCGTCCTCGTCGAACAGGCCGGCGTCGCCCATCCGATGCCACTCCTCGACGCTGAAGGCATAGTGGGCGGACCGGGTGGCCATGGTCAAAAGACTACGCCTCAGCTCAGGTGGCGAGGACATTCCCCGACCCGGATCCCTCCGATGGACGGATTGGTCCCCGGGACTGCGGGGCCGGTCCGCTACCGTCGCTCTGTGGTCGGAGAACGCTCGCAGGAGGTCGTCTCGGCGGCCGTCGCCATGAACACGAACCCGGCCACCCCGAACGTGGCAACGGAACGGGTCCTGACTGACATCGCAACCTCGGGGGACACTCCGTTGTCCCACCTCGTCATTGGAGGAGCCACCCCATGACCGTCTCCCAACCCTCCTTGGAAGAGGCCCTCCAAGTTCTCGAGGGGGACGTTGATGCCGCCGCCAAAGCGCTCGGTGCTGCCCTGAAGCAGGCGAAGCGAGCCAAGGCGGCGGCCGCCGTCGGCCAGATCCGCGAGCTTCAACAGGCCATGGAGAACGCTGAGCGACTCGCCGACCATGCCGCCGGGGCGGTAGCTGGCGCACGCTCCGGATGGCAGTTCGACGTGAGCGGGTGGCTCGCCTCCGGCGACTACGCCAAGGAGCTGCTGGCCACCGCCGCCGAGGCCGGAGTGCAGGCTTTCGAGTCCGACGAGCGCATCTTGTGCTATCCCGCCGTCGTCGCCGTGTCGGCTGCGGACGCTTCGGTCGTGGTGGACAAGAAGAAGGATCGCCGGATCCGGCCGTCGGTGATCGTGCGCCACCTGGCCGCCCTCCAGCAGCGCCCGCCCCGGTTCAAACCGGAGGCGTTCATCGCCAGCCTGGCCGCCGCCTACGACCTGGTCGTGGGAGCCAAAGGCTCAAGGCCGGGAGCGGCGATGAAGCTCGTCGATGTGCATGCGGTCCTGACCCTGCTGCCGGGAGCGGCGCGCGACTACACCCGCCAGGAGTTCGCCCGTGACCTCTACCTGCTCGATCAGACCGGGGTCGTCGACACGAAAGACGGCCGCCGCATGAGCCTCCCGGCCAGTGCCATGACCCGGGGCACCGGCGTGCTCAGCACCGTCACCAGGGCCGGGCAGTCCAAGGTCTACGCCGGCATCGCCTTCTCGGAGCGCCCGGCGTGATCACCGTGGGCGACTACGTCGGCTTCGTCGACCGCGAGTACCTGCACGGCTACGTGGAGGCCGGCGGCGCCGCGGTCAAGTTCGCCGTTGGCTCCGACGATGCGACGTCGGACGCGTTCATGGATCAGCTGACCACGACCGCCCGGAGCGCGGGCTTCGTGGTGGCCCGGGTTGACGCCGCCGTCACCCGGGTGCACCTCCTTGAGCAGGTGTTCTTCGACGTGGCCCGCCAGGTCGACTGGGACGCCCTGGCGGCCGAGACGACACGGGCGGCGGTCTCGGCTGCCGGTTATCCCCCGGGGAGTGACGGCGCAACCTCAGTCGACCAGTTGGCCGCCCACCATGGCGTCGATGCCCGGGAGCTTCGTCGCGACATAGACCGGGAGCTGCAGCAACGCGTGCACCGGGACTACGCCATGGTGGCGGAGTTCCGAACGGCCATGTTGCGCCTGTGCCAGGCCCAGCTGCGGGCGGGCCAGGTCAGCGAGGCCGAGCACGCCGCCGTGCTGAACTGGCTGCGCGGCGAGCTACGCCAGATCTCCGCCCTCAAGTCGGCGCTCATCTTCCGGCGGATCGGGCGCCACAACGCCCGGCCGTTGCTGTTCTCCCTGGCCCACTGGCTGGCGGTCAACGGCCACGCCGGGCTGGTCCTGATCCTCGATGTCCGCCGTTTCGGCTTCGCCCGCCGACCGAGCCCGGGGGAACGCCACGGCCACTACTACACCAGGGCAGCCCTGCTCGACGCCTACGAGGTGCTCCGCCAGCTGGTCGACAACACCGATGAGTTGGCCAACTGCTTCGTTGCGGTGGTGGCTTCCCCGGCGTTCGTGACCGATGCCAGCCGCGGCCTCGACGCCTACCAGGCACTGAAGCTGCGGGTCTTCGACGAGGTGCGCGACCAGCACCGCGACAACCCGTTCTCCTCCCTCCTGCGGCTGGGGGCGCCATGAGCCCCCATGACGATGATCGCTCCGTGCAGCGCCGGCGGGCCCTGGAGGCGCTGCGCGCCGGGGTACCGAACCGAGACTCGGTGATGGTGCTCGGATCGATGCAACAAGGCGTCGAGGACCGCTTCAGCCAGCTGCTGGCCGCCGTCGATGCCCTACCCGACGGCGGGGCACCCGGTGGCATGCTGATCGGCGGTGGGTTCGGCACCGGCAAGAGCCACGTCCTCGAACACCTCGTCCACGTGGCGCTCTCGGAGGGCTTCGTCGTCTCCAAGGTGGTGGTGTCCAAAGTGACCCCGTTGCACGACCCGGTCAAGGTCTACCGGGCCGCCATCGAAGGTGCCAAGGTTCCCGGCCGGCCGGGTTCGGCCATCGACGAGATCGCCGCCGGGATCCACATCGAGTCGGCCGCCTACGCCGAGCTGTACCGCTGGGCCCATCAGGAAGACGCGCCGGTCGACAGCCGCTTCGCGGCCACGCTGTTCCTCCACGAGTACGCCCGCGGCGACGAGGAGTTCGCTGACCGGATCGTGCAGTTCTGGGCCGGTGATCCGCTGCCGGTGGCCGACATCCGTCGTCGACTGAAGGAGGCCGGCGCTGCCGCCGCCTACCGACTCGACAAGGCTAAGGAACGCGACCTCTCCGTGCAACGGTTCCGCTTCCTCTCCCGGCTGATGCAAGCGGCAGGACAGCGCGGTTGGATCATCCTCTTCGACGAGGCCGAGCTGATCGGGCGGTACTCAGCGTTGCAGCGGGCCAGGTCCTATGCCGAGCTGGCCCGGTGGATCCGTGGTGACCGCGACGACCCGGGCGCACCCCTCGGTGCCGTCCTGGCCACGGTCGACGACTTCGAGGGCCAGGTGCTCATCGGCAAGAACGACGTGGCGTTGATCCCCAAGCGGCTCCGGGCCAAGGACACCGCCGAGGCGGAGCTGCTGGCCGGGATGGCTGAGGCGGGGATGCGGATCATCGAGCGCGAGCAGATCCAGCTCCAGCCGCCCGGCCGCGACGAGCTGGATCGCACCTACGCCCAGCTCCGCCAGATCCACGGCGAGGCCTACGGCTGGGAGCCACCAGAGGTTCAGGGCCTGGAGCGACTCCCGTCGAACCGTATGCGTCAGTACGTCCGGGCGTGGATCAACGAGTGGGACCTCCGCCGTCTCGACCCGACCTACCGCCCCGAGATGACGGCGGCCGCGTTGGGGGTCGACCTCGGCGAGGACGCCAACTCGGAGGCGTCGGACGAACGAGCCTGAGCGCCATGCTGGCCGATGACCTGGCGACAGCGTTGCGGGCCGACCCGGGCCTGACCACCGCGGAGCTGGCGGACAGGCTCGGATCCGCCTCCGAGCAGGCGGTGTCGTTCGCTCTCTTCGCCGGTCATGATCGCTTCCGGCGCAACCAGACCGTGCCGCCGCGTTGGTGGCTGGCCCCATCCACGACGCACCAGACAGGGCTGCACCGGGCCGGACTGCACCCGGTCGGACCTGAGCGGATCGCCGCGCCAGCCGTCGTCGCCGGGAAACCTCCCTTCGGTCTCTACGCCTGGCAGGCCGATGCCCTGGCCGCATGGGCTGCCGCCGGGCGGCGCGGCGTGATCGAGGCCGTGACGGGCACGGGCAAGACCATGGTCGGCGTCGCCGCCGCCCTCCAGGAGCTGGCACAGCGGGGACAGGTCCTGGTGCTCGTCCCGACAGTCGAGCTCCAGCGCCAATGGGTGACGGAGATGACGGCGCGGCTGGCGACGGCCTCTGCCGTCGGCCGGCTGGGGGCGGGCAGCTCCGACAGCCTGGCCTCCCATGACGTGCTGGTGGCGATCGTCAACAGCGCCCGCGCCATCGACGTCCGGCCCATCCGACGGGGAGGGCTGCTCGTCGCCGACGAGTGCCACCGCTACGGCAGCTCGGTGAACCACCTGGCCCTCGACGGCCGGTTTCGTCACCGACTGGGCCTGAGCGCCACCTATGCCCGGGACGACGACGGCAACCTGGCATGGCTGGATCCGTACTTCGGGGGCACCTGTCTGCGCCTCGGTTACCGCCGGGCGTTGGCCGAGCAGATCACCGCCCGCTTCACGGTCACCCTTCTGGGGGTGCGCTTCGCCCCCGATGAGCAGGCCCGCTACCAGGAGCTGAGCGACCTCATGGCCGGCCTCAGGGCTCGCCTGGTTCGCCACCACGGACTGCCCGCCGATCCTTTCGAGCTGTTCATGAGGGCGGTGGCGCAGCTGGCCGACGGCGACGGCGAAGGAGCCGGCGCGGCGCGCTCCTACCGCCAGGCGATGCTCGAGCGCCGACGTCTGCTGGCCGATACGCCGGCCAAGGACCACGCACTCGCAACACTGGCGCCGGCCATCGCTGACGCCGACCGGGCCATCGTGTTCACCCAGACCATCGCCGCCAGCCAGCGGGCATCGCAGACCCTCGCCGAGCGTGGCCTTCGTGCCGGTTGCGTCCATTCCGGGTTGGCTTCCTCCGAGCGCCACGAGGTGCTCAGCCGCTTCGCCGGCGGGGACCTCAAGGTGCTTGCCGCCCCCCGGGTGCTCGACGAGGGAATCGACGTGCCCGCCGCCGACGTCGCCGTGATCGCCGCCGCCAGCCGGTCCCGCCGCCAGATGGTGCAGCGCATGGGCCGGGTCCTGCGCCGCAAACCCGACGGTCGCCGAGCCCGCTTCGCCGTGCTGTTCGTCGAGGGCACGGTCGAGGATCCCAGCAACGGCGCCCACGAGGTGTTCCTCGCCGAGATGGCCGACGTGGCCGACCGGGTGTCCAGGTTCCCCTCCGGCACCCTCGTCGACCGCCCCGGTGGTCCGCGTGACACCCTCCGGCCGTCGTGGCCCGCCAACGACGCCAGCCGAGGCTGTCCGGCGGTTCGACAACAGATGAACGGATCCGCCAAAGAGCTCTCGGCCGAGAGGCTGGGATGGAACCGAGCGTAGAACGCCGACGCATCGTGGTCCTGACAGCCGCACATGTCAACAAAATGCTGGTCGCGTGCGACGGTCACCGCTGCGAGCCCGGTGGAAGCCGAACCTTCGGGCGAAGAGGTAGCCGTCGAGGTCTGCTCGGACCTCCCCGACGCCTGCCCGTTCGGCCAGCTCGCTCCCAGCCCGCTAGCGGCCAGGTCGTTGCAGCCGACCAGGCGGGCGTCGTCGGCCAGGAGCTGGTGTCCGGAGACGAACAGCACGAGAAGGTCACGTTGGGCGGCGATGGTGGCCAGGAACGCTCGTCCAAGAACGAGGGCGTCGCGCACCCGGCGGCGCGGGCCGCCTCCCGGGTGGTGGTGGTCTGGTAGCCGTTGCAAGCGAACAGCTCTCGGGTTACTTCGACGATCTGGGCTCTGCGGGTGTCGCCTTGCAGTCTGGTGAAGGTCACAGGACCGTCGCCACTGTGGTCGGCGTGCTCGCCGACGCAAGGAACATCCCCAAGCGGACGCGCCCCGCCACTGCTCCGTCTCGTCGCCCCTTCGGATCCTGCTTTCCGGAGGGACGGACGACGTGTCACAGGTTGGCGAAAGGGTTCTCGACGAGCACCCCGTCGAAGTCCATGCCGTGTTGCAGATCCTCAGAGAGCAATGTTGCGGCACCTGCTCGCCGGGCAGCCTCGACGATCAGGGCGTCCCAGAGCGAGATCTGCCACCTGTCGGCGGCGGCCACAGCCAGAAGAACGAGTGGAGCGTCCTCGACAACGGCGACGGTGGGCGCCAAGGCTCGAACCGCGGCGGCCGCCTCTGCGGTGTTCAGTCCAAGCTTTGAGCGTGCGACGACATACAGCTCCCGAAGCACCTGTGGGCTCGTGCGTGGTCGGGGGCTAGCGCCCAGGAGCGTCCGGGCGATCTGTTGCTTCTTGGGTTCGGCATTGTCGATGGCGTAACAGGCCACATTGGTGTCCGCGAAGGCGGTCACCCGCTGACTCGCAGTTCGCGCTGGACGTCGTCGCGGTGCCAACTGCGCCCGCCCGACGATGAGCGACCTCCGGCCCGTCCAGCGATGTCGAGGAAGCGGTCCCACGCTTCGCCCACCTCGGCATCGTCGTCCACGTACCGCCTAAGGCTGGTGCGAAGAACGCTGTTCACCGATGTGCCCTCCCGCGCCGCCCGGACTCGGGCCCGGTGGAGGAGGTCATCGGGAACTGTGATCGTCAAATTGGCCACCTGCCCATGATACACGGGTCCTGTGTTCCTGATTCCACAGGAACACAGTTCATGACCCCGGGTGCGGGTCCGAGATTCCGACCAGACGATCTCGCGATGCGCCCGTCCCAGCAGGGCACCGGGAAACGAGGTGGCCGAGGTCCCCGAAGTCAACCCTTCATCCGGCAGCGACAGGCTGACGCAGGATCGTCTTGAGCCTGGCTGGCTCGACCTTGCGCGGGTCGCTCAGGTAGATCTCGTGGTGCTTGCCGACCATCGTGAAGCCTTGGCTGGGAACGAACTCATGGTGCATCCACTGAAGCAGCTCGGCTTCGTCGTCATATGAGCCGATATGAAGAGCCTGGACACAGAGGCCTTCGGAGAAGGTCTCCAGTCGTAGGTCGCCGAGGCGGGCGGGGCGGTCCTTCATCCCGACCTGTTCGACCGCCGCTGTGAACATGTCCGTCGTGATCCATTCCGGAACCATGATCATGAGAGTCCAGTCCCACTGTGTCTAGTTGCGGGCGTCGGTGAAGGACTCCATGTCGTCGGCCCACCACAGCCCTCGAGGGGCATGACGACGTAGTCGTGGTCGAGCGCATTCTTGCTGGCGAACTTGAGCTTGTAGGCGACGGGATACAGCGTCGTGGTCGCCTCGGCGAAGGCCGGTGTGTTCGGGTCGCCGTGACCCTCGATCATGAGGTACTGGAGATCGGGCACGGTCAACCTGCGGCGTATCGCGCTTGACCCTGTAGCACTCGAGGTCGCACTTGTAGTCGATCTTCGTGGTCACCGGTCACCTCGGTGTGGTCGACCGTCCTGGCCGGGCGCTTCGGCGGGAGCCTCTTCAGGAGCGTGGCGAGGGCTCCGATCGCTCGTGATGCTGCCACTGTGATGATGTTCCATCCAGCTCGGTACCCGACAGAGGAACCCACTATGGCGACGCAGGTCAGAGCAGCGCCAGCTCGGTGGGCACGGGGCGATCCCCCTAAGGCCCGCCCGCTGGAGATTCTCGCACCGGGGCGTCACCTGCATCTGCGGCTGGTCAGCGGCGGGTGGTTGCCACCTGGCTGGGTCGGCCATGCCGCCAGCCACAACAGGACCGTCCCCTGCGGTTGTCGGCCTGACCGCCGGATAGGACATCCCATCCCCGAGGGTTGCGCCTTCGATCCGTCCCCAGCCGGCGGGGAGGATATGCGGCCGATGAGCACGACTCCACCGCCGGATCTCGAGCGCAGGGTTCGTCGCCTCGAGAACGAGACTCGCTCGATCTACGACCTCCCGGACGAGCTGCGGGTAATCACGGGAGCGCGACGAGCTGGCCCACGCCGGCGCCGAGCCGCCTCCCTGCCGGGTCACGGATCGGTGCCGGTCCGGCTCAGCTCGTCGATGACGTCTGCTCGCCGGAAGATCGACCCTGCCTCTTCGAGTCGCTCCGCCAATGCCGGCGCAGCGAGGCCGAACACACCCGAAGGGAAGACCACCTCGCCCCTGGCCGACGTGACGACCACCCCGTGATTGTGCACGACGACGCTCTCGATCCACTCCCAGCGGATCAGAGTGCGGTGGCTTCCCGGCCCGAAGCTCGAGACCCCGTGCAGATCGATCCGCAGCCGCACGATAGGTCCAAAACGGCCGGCACGAACCTGCTCCTCGATCGCCCTGCGGCTCACGTCCCGAACCTACGCGCCATACGGTGCGAATGCGGAAGCCAGCAGCCCAGCCAGCTACGGCCGAAGCGGGGGATGTAAGTGTTCACTTACGGTGACGTCTGCCTTGGGCCGAGGTTCGACTCGATGCGGTAGCTCACCGAGGTCGGCGAGCCCCTGTTACAGGTAGTCGTAGTTATCTCCGAAGTATGCTGATCTTCGTCGACCGGTGGCCGCGGCCGACCCGCTCTACCAGGTCAGCCCCCTTTTCTCTCGTCGCCGCCGGACCTTGGTCATGTGTCAGTTGCACGTCCGTCCGAAGCTGTTGAGGTCGTTCTGGATCTCGTTGACAAAGGGGTCGAGGTGGGTTCCCATCCCGTCCGAGACGAGTTGGTCTATGGCCCGTCGGAGCGTGTCGGCTAGGTGTTCGAGTTTCGGCTGGGAGGAGGGTGCGGCGAGCCGGGCCGCGTTCGCCATGTCCACTTTTGCCTGGGTGAACGTAACGACCAGGCCCATGGCGTCGGTGGTGCCCTTGGCTCGCTGCGCGAGCCCAGTGTTGACGCTGTTCTCCCCCGAGCAGAACGAGGTGTTGGTCGTGCCCGTCAGGGCACCGGATCTTGCGCTATTACAAGCCCCCAGGCCGGAAGAACCAGGCTGCGTAGGTGGCCAGCACCGCCTCGGCGTCCACACCCGCTCGCTGTGTCGGTACTGCCTTCTTCGTCCGAGCGGCCATGGTCCTCCCTGTTAGTGGAACCGCTTTCGCCGTACTACGACCGGCTGCGATCCACCTCAGTGTTAGTGGAAGCCGGTCCCGGATGTGCTTCCACTAAGGTTATTTAGCTCTCATGGCCCCTGGCGGGGCCGCCCTCGGCGGATGAGAATCGGTGTGTGTCGGCCCAAGGGGCTCCCGTTCCATCCGGGGGCCACAGGCAAGGGGAAGGCCGGAAGGGTGAATGCAGTGAACCCTCAGTGATGCCTCGTGACGCTTATCCCCCGCAGATGGTCGCAGCAGCGGGGGTGTAGGGACTAGCCGCAGGAAAGTGGCGGGTGGCGGTCGGTGATTCCGTTCCGACCGTGAGAGCACCACCGTCC
>JALZAH010000335.1 GCA_030948425.1 Actinomycetota bacterium | reverse complement strand
AGCTGGAGGCGCGCCGGTCGAACGAGCCGCCGCAGGTGATGAGCCGAAGCTCGGGTTGGCTGGTGGCGCCGTAGACCTGGGCGGTCGGGAAGTCGGACTTGGGGAAGCGCTGGGCCGCTCGGACCGTGAAGTCGATGGTGGTGGCGTCGTCGTAGTCGACCATCACGGTGTCGCCGGGGCGGAGGAGCTTGAGCTGGTAGAAGACGGCCGGTCCGGTCCGGGAGTCGACGTGGGCGGCGATCACGGCCGGCCCGGTCTCGCCGGGCTTGACCGTCCCCCCGAACCACCCGGCCCGGTCGTAGGGCGGAACCTGGAGCGTGCCGTCGCCGTTCAGGCCCAGCCGGTCGAGCACCGAGGCGGCACTGATGGCCGGGATCCGGACCCTGACGGGGTTGGCCGGCAACGGGTCCCGGAGGCCGAGCGCTGTTGCTGAGGCGGGCGGGGGTTCGGCGGCGATGCTTCCTGCCGCACTGGTCGCTGAGCCGGACGCGGTCCGGGTGACGGCGGCGGCCGTGGCCGTCAGGAACAGGCCGGCGACGAGCACGGCCAGCACCAGGACCGATGCGCGGCCGCCGAGGTCACGCCCACCTCCGGCCGGCGGGGCGGGGTGGAGGTGGACGCGAGGCCTCGGGCCGCTGACCAGGGGCGGCGTCCGCTCAGGCCGTTCGTGCGGCACGGGACCGCCACAGCCCGGCGCCAGCGAGGAGGAGGGTAAGGAGGGCGAACATGGCGGGCAGGGTCACGCTGGACGATCCCGTCCCTGCAGTGCCGCCTCCACCGGTGGCCACCCCGCCGGTCGGCGTCTGGGTCGCAGTCGTGCCCGTGGTCGAGGGGGTCGCCGCCGGCGTGGCCGCGGGAGCGGGGGCGGCGTTGCCCACGCTGGCCGGCGGCGGGCCTGGGATGGCCAGCACGTGAACCTCGCCCAGCGGGATGCCGGCCTGGAACAGTGACACGCCGAAGGTGGTGTTCAGCGCCTGGGCGGCGGCCGAGGACAGCTTGGCGACGGTGCCGTCGAGGCGCGTGGTGGTCCCCTCGGAGGTCACCTTCACGTTGGTGCCGTCCAGGTCGAGGATCTTCACGGCGTTGCCGCCGACGGTGGCCGTCAAGCTGGAGGAACCGGGGTTCACCATGAAGTCGGTGACGGTCAGCGACTTGCCGCCGGCACTGAACTTCAGGCCGCCGACATGGGTGAAGGTGCCTCGGACGAAGGGCTGCTGGTTCTGCGGGTAGACCGACACGTACCCCTGGGTGATCGGGAAGCTGACCGTGGTCTTGCCCCCCGCCGTCGAGGCCGTGGCCGGGGCGACCGGCGCCACGGTGACCTTGTTCTGCTCGAGCACGGCGGCGGTGGCCGGATCGAGGTCGACGCTGGTGCTCGTCCCGCCCAGCTGCTGGATCTCGGCGGTCGGCTCGTCCTTCGGGGCGGCCACGCCCTTGGCCGCGATGCGCACGACCCCGAGCGGGATCCCCTGCTGGAACAGCGACACCCCGAAGGTCTGGTTCAGGGCCTGGGCTGCGGTGGCCGACAGCTTGGCCACCGTGCCCTCGAGCCGGGTGGTGTCGCCATCCTGGGTGATCTTGAGGTTGGAGCCGTCGAGGTCGAGGAGCTGGACGCCGTTGCCCCCAACGGTGGCGGTCAGTGTCGACGACCCGGGGTTCACCACGAAGTCGGTGGCGACCAGCGACTTGCCGCCGGCGCTGAACTTCAGGCCGCCCGAGTGGCTGAACGTGCCCCGTACGTACGGGGTCTGACTCTCGGGGTACACCGACACGTACCCCTCGGTGATCGGGAAGCTGGCCGTGGTCGTGGCCCCGCTGGTCGACACCGTGGCCGGCGCCACCGGGGTCACCGTGACCTTGTTCTCCTTCAGCACGGCCAGGGTGGCAGGGTCCAAGTCGACGCTGGTGCTCGTCCCCTGGAGGGTCAGGATCGACGCCGCCGGCGTGTCCGCCTCGGCCGAGGTCACCAGGTAGCCCCCCAGTGCGGTGAGGGCCAGCACTCCACCGAGCACCGCCGACAACCAACGCGGGTGGCGCACACCTTCAGATGCTCGCATCAACATGACCCTCCGTCCGGCCCGAGCGGGCCCATTGTTTCCCCGGGAGTTCGGAGCAGCCGGACGGGCGGATGAGGCGATGAGCCGAAACCTGCGGACGGGCCACTCAGCGTGTCGCGGCGCACCTGAACCAGGGAGCGCCGCTCACTCCTCGCGGTCCCATGGTGCGGTCTCCGCATTGGAATGCGATCACTGACATGAGGTGCTCCTCCCGAGGCTGTCCAGGGCTCGGGACGGATGCTCGCTGGGTGCGGGAGAGATGGGCGTCCGATCGCTTCAGGTC
>JALZAH010000326.1 GCA_030948425.1 Actinomycetota bacterium | reverse complement strand
AAGTAGGAGACCTTGACCAGCACGGGTGAGCCGACGCGGTCGACGTCGAAGGACATGCTGTCGTCACCCTGCCGGACGTTGCGGACCTGGGTGGGGACGACCGGCTCGAGCGTCGGCTGGGCCACCGAGATGTCGGTGCCGATCGTCTTGGACGAACCAGCCTTCGGCGTGGCCTTCGTGGAGGTGGCCTCCACCCGGGGCCAGTCCTTGGGGCCCGAGGCGGCGAGGGGTACGTCGCGGCGGGCAGGGTCGTTGAACCAGTCGACGGAGAGACCCAACCATTCCTCGGCACCGATCTTCTTGCCGGTGACCACGTTGGGCTTGAACGCCAGTGGGGTCACCAACTCCGCGCCCGCCACCTCGAACACGTGCCACTGGCCGGTCTGGGCGACCTCGTGCAGGCTGGGGTTGGCTTTCGCCTGGTTCAGGGCCTCGGGCGAGAAGGCCAGGTAATACCTCGACCCGAGCAACTGGAGGTCACGGACGCCACGGTTCACGTCGAGGCTGCGGTAGGGCAGGTCGCGCATGGGGTTGGACGGAGCCTTGGCCAGCTCGGCCGCCGACATGAAGTGGTAAGGCACGGTGGCCGACGACTCGAAGTAGAGACCCTCCATGGAACCGATGCAGCCGTTGGTCCAGTAGGGCAGGAGCATCAGCGCCATCGGTGTGCCGAAGCGATCGAGGGACGAGTCGTACTCCCAGTGGGCCCGCCCGCAGCCGTTGGTGCGGCCCACCTGGGCCATGGTGTCGATGATCCCCTTGTACTCCGGGTAGGCGGGCTTTCCCTCGTAGCCGCTGTAGTTCCACTTGGCCCACGCGGAGATGAAGGTGGACTCCGGGCTGTGTGGCTTGGGAGCCCAACCCGGCAGCACGCCGAGCGGTCCGGCCACGAAGACCCAGGCGACCAGGGCGGCCACAACCGGCGTGACCAGGCCGACTTGTCTCGACGATTGATCGGGTTCTCGGGCCAGCAGGCGAGCGAGGCCGCGGGCGCCCTCGGCCACGGCGACGCCGGCCAGCAGGAAGAGACACAGGTACCAGAAGGGCAGGGCCCGGGCGTTCCAGAGCTGGGCCATGGGCCAGTTGAACCTGAACACCGCGGCCGAGAGCACCGCCAGTGCCGTGATCGTCGTACCCGTCCGTCGCCGTAACACCACCGACGTGATGGCCCCGATCAGAGCCAGCACCGCCAGCCACTCGATGTTCGGAGGGACGAGGTTCTTCTGGTACTCGGTGAGCTTCTCCCAGCCCATGTTGTTGCTGTAGGGCAGGCGGAAAAGGAAGGGGATGCTCCAGAAGGCCGCCAGCAGGGCCCCGATGGTCAAGACGATGGCCGCCAACTTGGCCCGGGCCGCGCTCGGACGCAGGGCCAGCAGCACCAAGGCGCCCGTGACCGCGAAGAGGGTGGGCAGCAGGTGGCTGAGCCCGGTGAGGGTCAGGAGCACCGCGGCCCAGACACGGTACTTGCCCGTGTCGAGGCTGCGGGCGAACACGCCGAGGAACACCAGGGCCAGCGACAGGCTCACCGAGAACGAGAACTCGCCGGCCAGGGTAGAGGCGATGTTGCCCCCGTAGATGGTGTAGCTCCAACCGCCGCCGCTGGTCGAGAACCCCGAGTAGAAGAGGAAGGGGACGGTCGCCACCGCCAACAGGGCCGGACCCGGGAAGCGCATGCCCGAGAGACGTCCGAACGCCCAGGCGGCCACGGGCAGGGTGAGGACGCCGGCCACCGTGACCACTTTGAAGGCGATCCCGTAGGGCAGGAGGAAACTCAGGAAGGCGATGACCAGGGCCGGCAGCGGAAAATAGAACACGTAGGCCGGGAACCCCGCGTACCAGGAGGGGGCCCAACCGGTGAGGCGGAAATGGGGGAGCACGTGGTGGCGCAGGAAGTCGGGTCCCCAGACATGGGCGCCGGTGTCGCCACCGGCCGGCGTGGTGTTGGTGAGGAGCAGGCTCGGCTGGAGCTGGAAGAAGGTGAAGATCACCGCCGCGGCCACGACCGCCAACGTGATCCACGCCTCGATGGGAATCTCCCGTACCCGGGCCTGCACCCCCGCAGTCCTCTGTGCCAGAAGGGACTGCTGGGCTCGTTCCATGGCCGCCATGTTTGCACTCCGAAGGGGAGCGGGCGCGTCAGGGGCGCCATACCCGCCGGCGACGCTGTGCTTAGACTATCCTCGTGGTGAGTAGCGCGGGCGAAGGTCCACGCACATTCCGACGGAGGGGAGAACCCGTGCTGGTCAAGGAGCAGTGGCTTGCCTTCGTGCGCAATCTCGATTGGGTGACCGCCCACTTCGGACATCGATAGGTCCCCCGATGCCCAGTCCCCACCCCCGCCTGAGCGTCGGCGAAGCCCGCGACATCCTCAGCGATCGTTGTTTTTCGCCCGAGTCGCCCTGCCAGGTGGGAGTGGAGCTGGAATGGCTCACCGTCGCCCGCGACGACCGCAACGCCCGGGTCGATCCCGTGAATCTGGCCAGAGCCGTCGCCGCAGCAGGGCCGCTTCCGGGCGGCAGCACCGTCACCTTCGAGCCCGGCGGCCAGCTCGAGGTGAGCTCACCGCCCTTCGTCGCCGTGGGTGATGCCTGTGCCGTGGCCGAAACCGACACAGCCGTGGCGCAGGCGGCGGCGGTCGCGCTCGGAATCGATCTGGTCGGGCTGGGCGCCGACCCGCTTCGGCCGCCCCAGCGGGTGTCCGATTCGGCGCGCTACCGGGCCATGGAGGCCTACTTCGACACCGACGGCCCCGCCGGCCGCCGCATGATGGCAAACACCGCCTCGGTTCAGGTCAACATCGGCGTCGGCCCCACCCTTGACGACGCCACCCGTCAATGGCGGCTGGCTCACCGCCTGGGACCAACGCTCGCCGCCGCCTTCGCCAACTCACCGTTGCTCGAGGGACGGCCCACCGGCTTTCACTCGGCCCGGCTGGCCACCTGGATGGCCCTCGACCGCAGCCGGGCCACTCCGGTCGACTGCGACCGCCCGGGCCCCGAAGCGTGGGCCGACTACGTGCTCGACGCCCGCGTGATGCTGATCCGGCCCGCCGGCCGAGAGGCAGTGACCTCCTCCGACGACCGCTTCGTCCACCTCGACTCTCCTCTCACCTTCGGGCAATGGGTGACCGAAGGTCACGAGCTGGGTTGGCCCACCAGTGACGACCTCGACTACCACCTGAGCACGCTGTTTCCTCCCGTGCGCCCCCGGGGATGGCTGGAGCTCAGAATGCTCGACGCCCTCCCCGACCCGTGGTGGCAGGTCCCGGTGGCCGTCACCGCCGGCCTCCTTGCCGATCCTGAAGGAGGCGACGCTGCCGATCGAGCCGCCACGTCCTCTGATGCCGTGGGCCGCTGGGTCGACGCCGCCCGCACCGGGCTCGGGCACCCGGCCCTGGCCGCCTCGGCCCGGGATTGCTTCAGAGCTGCGCTGGCGTCGCTCGACCGCCTGGGCGCGAGTGCTCCGCTCGTCGACATGGTTGCCGCCTACACGGAGCGATGGGTCGACCGAGCCCGCACCCCCGCCGACGACCGCCTCGACGCCTGGGCCGACCACGGCGCCCTGTTCCCCGAACCGGCGGAGGTGGGCGCATGACGCCCAATAGCTCGGCTCTGGAGGTCGCAGCTCTCGAGGGGACCGCGTCCGAGGCGCCGGCCGGGCGGATGCCCGACATCAAGGCGGCCGTCGTCGCTCAATTGGACCAGGCTCGCCGACGGTCCCTCGACCTGTTGGCACCGCTCTCCGACGACGACCTGCTTCGCCAGCACTCGTCGATCATGTCGCCCCTTGTCTGGGATCTGGCCCATGTCGGCAATTACGAGGAGCTGTGGTTGCTCCGGGCGGTGTCGGGAGCAGGGCCCATCGATCCGGCCCTCGACGACGTCTACGACGCCTTTCGCCATCCCCGGCCCGACCGACCCGCCCTGGCCCTCCTGGGCCCGACCGATGCTCGCCGCTACCTGGGCGAGGTCCGGAGCCGGGCCCTCGACGTGTTCGACGAGCTGCCTGCCTTCGACGCCTCTCCGCCGGCAGGCCTGGTCACCAACGCCTTCGTGTACGGGATGGTCGTTCAACACGAACACCAGCACGACGAGACCATGCTGGCCACCATCCAGCTCATGGATGGCGAGGGGTACCGACCCCCCACGCCGCTTCCGCTGGGGTCGGCGCGCCCAGCCACGACCGAGGTGAGGGTCCCAGCGGGACCCTTCGTTCTCGGCACCGACAGCTATCCGTGGGCGTACGACAACGAACGTCCGGCGCACGTCGTCGACCTGCCTTCCTTCTGGATCGACACCGCCCCGGTGACGAACCGCCAGTACGTCGAGTTCGTGCAGGACGGCGGCTACACCGACGAGCGGTGGTGGGACGATGACGGCTGGGCCTGGCGTGTCGAAGGCCAGGTCGCGCACCCGCAGTTCTGGAAGGGTGATGGCGACGGGTGGTCCCGTACCCGCTTCGGTTGGCACGAGCAACTACCGCTCGACGAGCCCGTGCAGCACGTTAGCTGGCACGAGGCGGCCGCTTTCGCACGGTGGGCCGGCCGGCGGCTGCCCACCGAGGCGGAATGGGAGAAGGCGGCTTCGTGGGCGCCCGACGGCGACAAGCGCCTATATCCGTGGGGCAGTGACACCGCCGGGATCGAGGGCCGGGCCAACCTCGGCCAGGGCCCGAGCGGCCCCGTGAGCGGGGCGGGGGGCCGATTCGGCCCTGCTCCGGTCGGCGCGTATCCGGCGGGCGTGAGCGCCTACGGCTGTCATCAGATGGTCGGCGACGTGTGGGAATGGACGTCGTCGGATTTCGAGGCGTACCCGGGCTTTGCGTCCTTCCCCTACCGGGAGTACTCCGAGGTCTTCTTCGGGT
>JALZAH010000060.1 GCA_030948425.1 Actinomycetota bacterium | reverse complement strand
GCCGTGCTGGGCGCCGACCCGCCGACCGGTTCGGGTGTCGACGGTGACGGGCTGCGGATCCTGGCCGCCGACGCCTCCCTTCGGGCCCTTGACGTTGTCTGGGGGGCGTGCCGGACCGGCCTGGAGCTGTCCTACGACCAGGACCTGGCCCGCCGGGCGGCGGAAGCCCTGGGCGACAGCGACGGATTGCGGGTCATGGCCCGCCAGGCCGGGGTCACGTCCCGTCAGCTGTTGCGCTCGGCCCTGGCGTGGCGAGACGGCGGTCCGGGGGGCCTGGCCGCGCTCCACGAGCCGTGGGACCCCGAAGCCGAGGCGTTGGAGCCTGGCCGAGCCCTGCTCGGCTCGGGGTCGACCGCCCGCCACAACCGCGTCACCCGGGCCGCCGATCAGGTCCGCCTGGGCCCCGACCGACGCTGGTACCCGTTCCGCAAGGACCGCTCCGGTGGTTGGTATCCCGACGGACCACCTCTCGACATCGACCCCGACGACCTCGATGCCGGAGCGATGTAAGCGGCAGTCCCCCGCCGCCGAAATCGTCTCCCGTCATCGCCGAAGCCGGCCAGGATGGCAACATGACCAGGCGGGGATGGGGCCTCTTCGGGGCCATGAGCGTCATCTGGGGCATCCCCTACCTGCTCATCAAGGTGGCCATTCGAGACTTCAGCCCGGCCGCTCTGATTCTGTCGCGTACGGCCGTCGGGGCCCTGCTGCTGGTGCCGGTCGCCCTGGCCACCGGCCAGCTCCGCCCGGTGCTGCGCCGTTGGAAGCTGATCGTCGCCTACACGGCCGTCGAGATCGCCATCCCCTGGGTGTTGCTGCCCCAGGCGGAGCATCGTCTGAGCAGCTCGCTGTCGGGGCTGCTGGTCGCCGCCGTCCCCCTGATGGGAGCGGTCCTCGGCCTGAGCGTCAAGGGACGTCACCGCCTCACCGCCGCCCAGGTCACCGGCCTCGTCGTCGGTCTCGGAGGGGTGGTCGTACTGGCCGGGCTGGACGTGTCGGGGGCGGCATGGTCGTCGGTGGTCGAGGTGGCCGTTGTGGTGGTCAGCTACGCCGCCGGACCACTGATTCTCTCTCGCTGGTTGAGCGGCCTCCCCGCCCTTGGCGTGGTCGCCGCATCCCTTGGGCTGTGCGCCCTCGCCTACCTGCCGGTCGGTCTGGCCCAGATGCCCACCCACGTACCGCCCGCTCGGGTACTGGCCGCCGTGGTGGTCCTGGGCGTGATCTGCACGGCACTGGCGTTCCTGTTGTTCTTCGCCCTGATCACCGAGATCGGACCGGTGCGAGCCACCGTGATCACCTACGTCAACCCCGTGGTCGCCGTCACCTTGGGCGTGGTGCTCCTCCATGAGCACGCCGGCGCTTCCACCGCCGCCGGTGCCGGCCTCATCCTGGCCGGCTCGCTACTGGCCAACGGTCGCTACCCGCGCCGCCGGGCGCTTCTGGCGGCCGACGAGGCCGAACCGGCCTCCATCATGCCGTTCTGACGGGCTGGCCCGGTTTCTCACCACTGTGGTGAGCTTTGTTAGACATGCTGTTGAACTGGGTAACAGTAACGCGCCGCCGCGTGCGGCCGCCCCCATGCCGGTCCCGTCGGAGCACCCGGCAAGCGCGCATGACCATTTGACCACCACACCCTCACGAAACAGGAGAACCTGATGGCTAGCCACGAACATTCCATCGACGTCGACCGTCCCGTTCGCACAGTCTACAACCAGTGGACGCAGTTCGAATCCTTCCCGCAGTTCATGGAGGGCGTCGAGTCGATCACCCAGCTCGGCGACGCCCGAACCCACTGGGTCATCAAGGCTGGCGGTGCCACTCGGGAGTTCGACGCTGACATCACCGAGCAGGAGCCTGACCAGCGGGTGGCGTGGCGAAGTGTGTCCGGTCCCACCCATGCCGGTGTCGTCACCTTTCACCGCCTCGGCGAGGCCACCACCCGGGTCATGGTCCAGTTGGATCTGGATCCCGAGGGGCTCCTGGAGACCGCCGGTGACAAGCTCGGCATTGTCGGGCACCGCTTGGAGGGCGACCTGAAGCGCTTCAAAACGTTCATCGAGTCACTACCCGCCGAGACCGGCGAGTGGCGCGGTGAGGTCGAGCAGGATCCGACCACCTGAGGCGGGCAGGACCCCGGCGCCGACGAGGCGTCCGGGCTGGGGTACACCATCCGACGCAGCCAACTCCACGTCCCGCTGTTTCGAGAGGGAGGGCGGGACTCCGGAGCACCGCCCGAGCTCAGCGGGAGAACAACCGCCGGAGGCCCCCCCGACGCGGCTCACCGCCACGAAGCGGAGCACCTCCTTCCGCCCGGGTGGCGTCGCCGCCCTCGCGCAGGGGACCCCCGCCGCCCTCGACGGGCTGTTCCTGACGGTTGTCTTGCCGATTGAGACTGCGAGCGCCGACCGGGCCCTCCGGAGGCTCCCCTGGCCCCCTCCTTCGACGATCCTCGGCATTCCGTGTCTCTACCGGGGTCGCTACAGGCGCCACCTCTGCCTCCCGCGAGGCCACCTCTGCCTCGCGCGGGGCCACCGGCCGGCGGTCCTCGACATAGGCCTCACGTGGCGGCTCTACCGGCCGGCGGTCCTCGGAGGCCGCCCTGGTCGCCGGTCGGCGGTCGGCAACGGGAGCAGCGGTGGCAACCGGACGGTCGTCGACCATGCCACCGTCGACGGCCACCGGGCGGTCCCTGGCCAGGGCCTTGAGGGCCATCCCGCCGAGCACAGCCAAGATCACACCGACACCCAGGTTGTAGCCCACCTGGTTCACGAAGCTGTCCAAGGCGCTGCCCGCTGGGGTGAACACCGGCCCGGTGCCGAAGGTCGGCCACAGGGCGGGACCGACCACGAACCAGGCACCGCAGGCCGCCACCAAGAGACCGGCAAACCCTATGGAGCCACGGGTATGAGAACCAGCCCGGCTGAGGATGATCAGCCCGCAGAGCACAGCGACGGCGCCCGGAGCCACGTAGAGCACACCGTGGAGGGTCGACCATTGCCACGCATCCTGGCCGTGGCTGCGGTAGTTGAAGAGGGGGCCGATAAACGGTACGAGCGCACCCCAAGCTCCGTCGAGCACAGTCAACAGACCGATGAGCGCCAGTCCTCGAGGTTTGATAATCGACCCGCCACGTCCCGGAGAGCCAGCCCCCCGGTGATGAACTGCGTTCGTCATAGCAATGCCCTCTTTCGCCGGCGACGTATCCATCACCGTACTCAGCGGGTGTTCTTCCCCGAGGCGTTTCGCCTCAACCGCGCCATCCGGCGCCAAAGACACCCGTGCTAATTACCGGTTGGGTCTTTTGTACGATTTCTCGACTTGGTCGACGCAACCTGCCTTACTTCCGTTTCGTCGAGCTTGTGCAGGTGACGGTGGGCGTACCGTCTGCGGGGGAAAGGTTTCCTTGCCTCAGCACCCGGACATAGACCATGATGCCAACATGCCGGGTGACCGACACTCGACACGGCAGGGGGTTTTTGCATGATCGTCTTAGGTATTATTTTGCTCATCGTCGGCCTCGTTGCGAGCATCCCGATCGTTCTCGGTATCGGGATCCTCCTCATTGTCGTGGGCGCCATCCTGGAGTTGCTTGGAGCGACCGGACGTGCCGTCGGTGGAAGGCGCCACTACTACTGATTGGTATCACCTTCGATGTGGTGATCGCTCTGAGGCCGGG
>JALZAH010000616.1 GCA_030948425.1 Actinomycetota bacterium | reverse complement strand
GGAGGTCGTGTTCAGCACCAGACCGAGGAGGGCCTGGTGGCGACTCTCGACGCCCAGCACGGAGGCGAGGGCGCTGTTGTAGGCCGGTTTGCTCACCACTCCGATGGCGCTCTGGTAGGTCTGGGCTGCCGCCGACTCCAACAGATAGGCCAGGTTGACGACATCGCTCTCCGTCTTGAGCGCGGCCAGCTTGGGGGCCACCATCTGCTGGTTGACCACCGGGTTGGGTTGGTCGTAGGGCTGACCACCGGCCTTGGTGGTGGCCGCCTCGAAGGCGGCGGCGTGCTGCTGGTGCTGTTCCATGAAGCTCTTCGCGGCGCTGGCCACCACCGCAGTGGTGACCAGGCCAGTGGCCATGGCCTTCTGGTAGGTCTGGACGGCCAGGACCTCCAGTGAGCTGGCTGTGCGCAGGGCGGTGATGTCGGCGGCCACCGAGTCCGTCGAAGAGCCGGCGGCCGCCGTGGTCGGCGAGGTGGCCGACGTCGTCGGTGTGGCCGTCCTCGAGCTGTGGCCGCAGGCTGCGAACACGGTTGACGTGGCCACCGCCATGGCACCGAAGGTCAGGAGCCGGCGGCGGCCGAGGCCGCCGGTGACCAAGTCGTCGCGCTCGTCGGCGCTGAGCTCGTCGGTCTCCACCATGCGCGTCAGCGCCTCGGACTGCAGCCGCATGGCCACGTCGTGGTCACGGGCGATCTCATCGACTTCCCGGCGGATGAACTCGTTGCTGAGCGTCCTGATGGTCATCGTTCTCCTTCAGAGCTTTCGCTCGTCGATGCTGCGGCGCTCAAAGCTGATCAGGAGCCCGTAGCCATCGGGTACTGGCCGGGCTGGACGGCGGCGTCGGTGGAGAGGAACGCCGGGATGTAGGTGCCGGTGTCAGCACCCGGCGACATCCCGAGCATGTTGCCGATGACCACGGCATGCTGTGATTCGACGGGAAGGATCGACGCTGTTGCCTTCAGGGCGTTCGGATCGCTCAGCGCACCGATGACGAACAAGTAGGTCGACGCTGCTGCGTTCTCGAGCCCGTAGACGATCTTCAGGATCGCCGTCTGGTCGGGGGCGCTGTCGATCATGGTGGTCACGCTCTGGGTCAGCTTGGGGTTGGGCTGACCCTTTCCGGTATCGCCGGCAGAGCGTCCCAGAGCGCTGGCATGGGACAGATGGTGGGCGGCGAAGGTCTTGGCGATGGTCAGGGCGTCGCCGGTGACCTTGCCGGTCTTGGCGGCCTCACCGTAGGCGTTCACGACGGCCAACTCCACACTCCCCACGAACGCCACCAGGGACTTGTCCATGGTGGCCAGAGCGTAGGCGGGGCTCCACAGGCTGGCAAGAGGAATCATCGTTCCGCCGATGGCCAGGGTCAGTCCCCCGAAGCCGACACCGCAAGCGAAGCTCCGTCGGGAGGTCTCCGTGAGGCGCTGGCCTTCACCGTCGCTGCAATCCATGGATGTACCTCTCCTCGATTCGCACTCGATCCCAAAACACTGCCCTGTCGGGCTACGGCGTGACCTTGATCGTTCCGGTCATGGAGTTGTGGATGCCGCAGATGTAGGGGAAGGAGCCAGCCGTCATGAAGGTGTGAGCGTACGTGCGCTGACCACCGCCGGCACTCAGGTCGCCGCTGGCGGGAATGGTCTTGTTCGAGAACTGGACGGTGTGGGGGGTGCTGTCCTCATTGGTCCAGGTGATCGTGGTGCCCACCTTCACCGTGAGCGCCTGGGGCTCGAAGCTGAAGTTCTTGATCATGACCGAGTTGCCACCAGAGGCGCTGCTGGCGACGGACGGGCTGACGGCCTTGGTGGCCGAGCCGCACGCAGCGACCAAGCCGGCGAGGGCGAGGATGCAAGCCATGGCCCCGAGGCGCGAACGGGGCGGACGAGCACGGCGGCTCGTGGTGGCTCGGGCGTCGGATGTCGAACGGATCATGGCCTCACCCTACGGTGCGGTCGTCGCACCGGACAGGCAACATCGAGTTTGGCGTGAACGGTCACGTGCCCAACGCCGCTCAGAAACGCAGCGAACGCTGACGGTCCCGCAGCGCCCGGTAGCCGACGAGGGTCACCCCGGCCCGTTCGGCGAGAGCACCGAAGGCTTCGCTGCTGGTGGCCAGGTCGGCGTCGTCGACCCGAGCAGGCCAGTCCGGGGCGATGGCCCGCAGCTCGGCGGTATCGATGGCCGGACGTAGGACGACCTCGGTGACGCCGGGACGCAGGTCACTCAGCAGCCGGTCCACGGCCCGCCTGCTGCTCGACGTTCGAGGCACCCGGATCAGATGGTCGGGCGACACGATCCCCTCCTCGGCGGCCAGGCTCCGGAACGGGAACCCGGCCTGCCGCTCGGCCGAGACATCCGGCAGGCGCAGGGGAAGTGCGAACTCGCCGGCCAGTTCGAGCGCCACGTCGAAGAACTCGGGCCGGAACTCGAGCGAACCCAGATGGGCGCTCAGGTGGCTGACGTCGAAGCCCCAGTAGATGGCTCGCTCGATCTGGGCCCGACATTCGCGCCGGACCTCGTCGGTGTCGCCATGTTCCCACAGGTCGTCGAGGGTCCGGGGGAAGCCTCCATCGCCATCGAGAAGCGAGGGGGCGTGGGTGACCGGCCCCCAGCGGTACAGGTCGTACTCGGCATTGAGGGTCAGGTGGACCCCGATGTCCTCACCCCTGTGGCTGCTGGCCGCCTCCCGGGCCCAGGGTCCGGGCACCACCAAGCCGGCGCTCGTCGCCGAACCCCGGCGTAGCGCCCGGTAGACGCCGGCGTTGTGGGCGTGAGTCACGCCGAGGTCGTCACAGGTGACGATGAGCACGATGGCGCCGGGGGAAAAGCCGAGAGCCTCGGCGAGGGAGGTCATGATCCGGCCCGACCCTACCTCCACTGTCACACCCCCCGACGATGCTGAAGGACATGGCAACGCAGCTGAGGCTTCTCAACCACGACTCGAGCGATTTCCGTCTGGACGAGCGGACCCGGGAGCTCGGCCGGGCGGGCGTTGCCGCCGCCCGCCAGACCCTGGCCGAAGCTCGCCAGCGAGCCGCCTGAGCGAACAGTCACCGATCGCTACCATGCGCCCGTGTCCTACGTGATCGTCGAGCGATGGAACCATGTGCCCTTCGACCAGCCCTACCGGCAACCCGCGACATGGTCCGCTTCTTGCGCAGTGCCCTGAGCGGCGAGAAGGTCGATTCGCCTACGACACCTTCACGGTCCGAGGGGTTTCGCCTGGCCCGACCCCCGGTCGCCGTGCCTCCTATTCCGCAGTCAGGCAAACAGGCTGAGCTGCTCGGCCCGGCAGGCCCGAACGGTCAGGGGTTCCCAGCCGTGACCGCCTCGCGACCCGACGATCCGGACCTCGAGTCGGTCCGGTGGCAGGCTGCGGGCCCCACCTGAGCCGTCCACCACGCCCATGCTGCCGTCGGCTTCGCGCCGGGTCAGCAGGCCCTGCTGCCACCGCCCACCGGAGCGAGCCTGCCAGCGGACCTGCTCGCCCCGACGGACCCCGAGGGCGCCCAGCCCCTCGTCAAGGGGGTCGGACTCCGAGCGTGCCTTCGAGGCGACCCGGCGGCGCCGAGCGGTGTCGGCCATCACCATCCGTCATCCCGGCTCACGGTGAAGTCCTGGGCGCTCACGCCGCCGGCGCCGGCCACGGTGGTCACCGTGACCTGGAAGGTCCTGGCGTCAGCACCGAAGCATGAAGGCTTGCCAACCGTCGCCGTGGCCGGACTTCCGTCGACGCTGAGGGCGTTGGCCAGCTGATGGTTCCCTTCCCAGATCGTCAGTCGTTCGGCGGCGCTGGCGGGGGCATTCAGGCGAACATGGAGGGCGCCCCAGCACAGGTTCAGGGCGTGGCCAC
>JALZAH010000287.1 GCA_030948425.1 Actinomycetota bacterium | reverse complement strand
GTCGTCGTTCTCGCCGAACGCCTTACGACAAAGATCGCCGGACCGGCGGCCCGGTCGACGACACCGGGCAGGCGGCCGACGCGACACGCCAGAAGGGGCTGCTGCTGCGCCGCTCGTTGGTCATCGGTGCTGGAGCCGTCGTCATCGAACTGACCTACTGGGCGAGTCTTCTGCGCCACTATCAGCCTCAGCGGGATGCCAACCAGTATTTCGTCATGGCGGGCAACTTCGCTGCCGGTCGAGGTGTGGCCGACTCGTTTCTCCAGCCCTACGTTCATGCCACCGCCTTTCGGCCTCCGCTCTACCCGGTGCTGCTGGGCAGTTTGTTTCACGTTTTCGGCGTACATCTCGTTGTGGCCCAGGCAGCCAACGTGCTGCTCGGGGCGTTGGTCGTCGTTCTCGCCGAACGCCTTACGACAAAGATCGCCGGACCGGCAGCGGGACTTCGGGCGGCAATAGCGGTTGGGCTCTGCCCATCTCTGCTTGCCAACGACGCCGTCCCGCTGAGCGAGCCCCTTGGCCTGGTGCTGTTCCTTCTGGCCTTGCTCTTCCTGGCCGATCGGCTCTGGATACCCGCCGGGGTGACCGTAGGGCTGTTTCTCCTGACCCGGCCGACCGGTCCCGCCCTGTTGGTCGCAGCTTGCGTCTGGCTGGCAGTCCACGCTGGCTGGCGAAACAGCCTCCGTCTGCTGTTCGCTGCCGCCGTCGTCGCAGCCCCGTGGATGGCGCGCAACGAGGTCCGTCTGCACTCCCCGAGCATCGTGACGTCGAATGGCTTCAACCTCTCCGCCATGTATTCGCCCGAGGCGATCGCCCGCGGCGGCTTCGTGGACCCGGCGACGGACCCGACGTTCTGGTGGTTGCGACCCTCCCAGATCGGAGAGGGCCCATGGGACCAGACGCTGGTCAGGCGCGGACTGGGAGGCGTCGTTAGTCATCCCGTCGCCGTCGTCGAAACCGTCGCCAGCAACCTCGGGCACCTGAGCGAGCTCCTCCCGAACGACCCGATCGACCGGGGCGATGGTCGAAACATTCGCTTCCGCACTGCCACGTTGCCCGTCTTCTACATGACCGCTGTGCTCGGGTTGCTGGGTCTGTGGCGTTTCCGGCGCGACCCCCGGGCGCGCCTGTTGCTCCTCCTCGCGGCGGCAGTCGTCCTACCAAGTGCCCTCACGGTTGTCGCCCCTCGGCTGCGAGCGACGATGGACCTGACGTTGGCCATCGGCGCCGCCCTCCTGCTCACCCCTGCCCGGATGCTCGTCTGGGGATCATCCTCGGCGGGCGCGTCAGGAAGAGTTCTCTGCGTTGCGGCCCTCCAGGAATGGGCGGCCCAACAGGAATGGGGAGTCGATGATCGTGACCGAGCTGCCGCGATTTCCCATCAAGTCCATGCTGGGGGAGATGCTGACCGACGCCTCGGTCGGGCCCACCGGCCTTGGCAGCGACCGGGCTGCTCGCCCACCGGGAGTCCTACATCGACGGCACCGGCCGGCCGATCCTGATCGAGACGGGTGGCACCGGACCTTTGCGAAGCGACGCCGACGACTTCGGCGACCTCTCCCACGTTGGGGGCGGCCCGTGCGCCTGGCTCAGGTACCTCTCTTTTCGCATCAGACCCCCGATGCCCGAAGGTCCCTTCGAGGACCAGAAGCTCGAGATCGTCCGCAAGGCCTTGGACGACCCTGCGCTCGCCGGAGTTGTCCACGCCACCAGCCCCGTACCGGTCCGCAACGCCGAGTTGATGGCCACCCTTCGAAACATCATGCACCGCCCAGCGTCCCCACCGACTCCGGCTCCTCTCGTTCGCCTTGGGGCTCTGATCTTGCGCACCGACCCGGCCCTGGCCTTGACCGGGCGCCGTTGCGTCCCAACCAAGTTGCTCGATTCCGGCTTTGTCTTTTCCTATCCGCAGATCGATGCGGCCCTCCGGGATCTCGCGACACCGGTCCGCCAGAGCATGCGGCTGTAGAGCGACGCAGCCGCCCACATGGACGCTTACTGTGGCGGCGCCGGTCCTTAGCCAGCCCTGACCGACCGACGGCGACGCCTGACGGGCAAATCGACGGTTATCGCGCCAGGGCGACGTCGTCCACGGGCAGGCGGTTCCGGATCCACCGAGCGTGGGAAACCACGGCGACGAACAGACGCCTCATCGCCAACCCTGCGGGACACTCTTGGCCCTCTGCGGCCAACACCCGGCTTACCGGCTGACCCTCGCCTCAGCCAGCAGCCGTGAGGCCGCCAAGCACAACGTCGACAGCATCCCTCGTCTCGTCGTCGCTGTCGGGCCACATGTGACCATAGGTGTCGAGGGTCTCCATGGTTGACTGATGACCGAGGCGCTTCTGCACGGCCTTGACCGAGCACCCGCGGGCGATGAGCAGCGATGCGTAGAAATGGTGGAGGTCGTGGAAGGTCGCCCACTTCGGCAGTCCGGCCTGGTCCGCTGCTCGATGCCACAATGACCCGGCGGTGTTGCGACGGAGGGGCTGGCCAAGGGTGTTGACGAAGACCAGCCCGGCCGGTCCGGGTCGGTAGCGGGCCAGGTGCTCGGCCAGAGCCGAGCCGACCACTGCGGCACTGGGACCGTGCAGAAG
>JALZAH010000273.1 GCA_030948425.1 Actinomycetota bacterium | reverse complement strand
GCCGAGCGGATCCCGGCTCCACGTCCTTTCGCCTCGCTTGGGGGACGCGGGTGTCGGACGATGACCTGGTGAAGCTGAAGCTTGACCTGCACGACGTCTACAACAGGGGCGATGAGATCGAACGGGCACTCCGATCCATCATTGACGAAGCCGTCGCCAAGAAGGCCCCGCTCGTGGAGATCATCCCCGGCAAGGGCTCAGGGCAGCTGAAGAAACGCGTCCTGCGGTTCCTCGACCGCAGAGACATCAAGACGCTTTACCACCGCGTCGAGAAGGACTCGAACAACTTCGGCCGGGTCTTCGTCCACTTCCGCTGGAAGTAGGCGACCGGATCCGGCAGCTGTGCGTCACACCGCCGCGACGAGGGCGATGGATGGGTGATTTGACCGACCTGTCGGTGCGCGACCGGGATCGCCCGGTTTTCACCGGACCGGTCGCCCTTATGGGAGGACACTTGGGCATGGATCAGCCCATGTGCGTGGTCGTCCGCTGGCTGGCCGCCGGTGACTCGGGTGATGTTGAGGCCTTCGATGACCTTCTGCATGGCGATGTCGGCGTTCACGCAACCCGAGGTCTCTCAACTGAGGACCTCGAGTCGGAGAAGCGAGTGTGGCGCGATGCGGTAGCAGCCATGCCAGACCTTCGCCACGAGGTGCCACGCCCGACGCCCTGCAGAACGCCCTCAGGGGTATCGCCATGAAGGGCGACGTGACGCCCGTCCTGCTGGCCGTTCTGACACTCATGCTCCGTAATGTTGAGGCAACGTGCCCGAGAACCCGGCACACAATTGGTTTTGGTAACTTTCCACCGTATATCCACCGCGTCGACCAGTTCCGTTGTTGGTCGGCCCAAGCCGGCCCGAGCCCTGGAGGGTTTGTTGTCACCGATTGAGCAGGGCATCCCCGACTCGTTCGCCTTTGACCTCGCCGTTGGTCCCGACGAGCGGCGTGGGGTGGGTGTCGAGGAGTCCCCGCACCAGGTGAAGGCGGGGCTGTGGTCGTTGCTGGACACGGTGCGCCAGGGCGGGTTGACCCCTGCGGCGTCCTACGCCGTGGACACCTACCTCACGGTGGCGGACGGGTTCGAGTCCGACGGTCTGCTGCAGCAGTCCGTGGACTGCTTGAGAGACCTGCGGGACCAGTTGGCGCGGCTCCTCGCGGCCCGCTTGGGTGCACCAACAGGGTTGATCGCCACGGACGCAGACCTGCTGCCCTACCGCGACCGGCACAACCTGCACGTCGTCGATGAACGGTACGTCACCGGGGCGCACCCCACCGAGCGCGGCTACCGGTGGCTGCGGTCCAAGGGTGTCAGCACGGTGATCAGCCTGCGGCTGGAGGCCGACGCCGACCGGCGCGTCGTCGAGGCACTGGGGATGACGTTCGTGCACATTGCCTGGGCGGACGAAGAGCCCCCCACCGTTGCCCAGGTTCGGCAGGTCCTGGCCGCGGTGGAGGAGGCGCCGGGGCGGGTGTTCCAGCACTGCCTGCGCGGGATCGGCCGGGACCTGACGATGTCCGGGTGCTATCAGGTGGCGGCCGGTCACCCTGTGGAGCAGATTCTCGCCGAGGCCCGCGGCGTGGCCCCCCGGTGGGAGACCGATCAGCAGATCGATCCCGCCACCGGGGAACCCGTGCAGTTCCAGATGCTGCGTTGCTTCGCCGCCGAGCTGGCACCAGGATCCGCCACGGCGGTGCCGTCGCGGTGAGCGCCACAGCCGGGACGGCGGTTCGCCGCGACGGCCCGCCGCCGGACAGGACCCGGTCGCCACCGGGTGGGTGGCGGGCCCAGGTGGGCGGCGGCGCGACTCAGTTGGCGTTGGGGCTGCTCATCGCCCTGCTCCTGGCGTTCCTCGCCGTCCCGATCGTGTCGCTGTTTTTCTACGCCACTCCGACGACCCTGCTGTCCCGGCTGGCCGGCCCACTGGCCCTGCAGGCCCTGCAGCTCAGCCTGGTCAGCACCCTGGCGGCGATCCTCCTGGCGGTGCTTACCGGCACCCCGCTTGCGTACTGGCTGGCCAAGCACGACTTCCGCGGGAAGCGGCTCGTCGAAGTGGGCCTGCAGCTGACGATCGTGCTTCCGGCGTCGGTGGCCGGGCTGGGGCTGCTCCTGGTGTTCGGGCGCAATGGGCTCCTCGGCGCGCCCCTGGCGGTCGCGGGGGTTCAGATCCCGTTCACCGTGCTGGCCGTCGTCCTCGCCCAGACCTTCACCGCG
>JALZAH010000268.1 GCA_030948425.1 Actinomycetota bacterium | reverse complement strand
CAGCGGAACTGTTGCCTCCGACCACGCTGTGATAGCCGCAGAAACTCGATGCCGTGGCGTTGGTGGAAGCATTGAACTTGCCTGTGGAGGAGTTGAGGCTGCACTCGCCGCCCGCTTGGCCGTCAGCGGACGTGAAACACGACTCGACGCCCTTGGGCAGGAGCACCACATAGAGGTGGCCGGTGTCGCTCGGCAAGGCACGCGCGGCCAGAAAAGCTACGACCTCTGTTTGCAGTTGGACATCGGTGACACAGGCCCGATAGCCGCTGGTGTCCGCATACACGGCACCCGCGTCCGGGCTGCACCCCGCCGGCGAGCTGGGGTAGGCGTCGGTGTCGGTGATCGGGGCGCCAGCGTGCATGCTGTCGCTGAGGTGGACACCACTGGCGTTCGTGTACTGGGCCAGGGAGGCGAACACGTTGGTAGGGCGGCCGCTGTCGGCGGCCACGTTGGACAGGAAGCCGTTGATGATGGACTGGTAGGACGGCGAGAGCGGGTAGCCGTTGGGCGCCCAGTACACTGGGGTGACGGTGACCTCGCCAACAGCTGCGGTGGTACCCATGACCGGTCCACCCCCATTGACCAGGGGCGGAGCGCCGCTGTAGCCGGGAGCGAGAGGCGGACTGGCGCTGTTCGTGCCTGGCGCAGGCTGAGGGGCCCTACGGGGACACGAGCCCACGCTGCTCTGACGCTGCGGTCGGACGATGCCCCGCAGGCGCCCTTCGTGCGACGAAGCGGTGACCGGCGCACAGGAACCAGAGGAACCAGAGGCTGCCGCCGAGGAGGTGGAGACTATCGACGTGGACACGCTGACCACGAGGACCGCCGCTACGGTCAGGACACCTGCCCACAGCCCACGTCCCATTGGTCAAGCCTCCGTCGGCTCCGATGGGTCACGTCTCGTACAGACCCGACCTGAAGATCTCACGTCGGACACGCCCGGCGCAACAGAGCCGTACCTGACCGCGGGGCGGTAACGTACTTCGACCACAACTTCTCGGAGAATCCACGAGCTTGATCGACCTGTTCTGTCCGTCCCGGTTCCTGCCACCTGTGGGCCCGGCGCGGGGGTGGGGCACCCAGGCGCTCATGGTCGGGCGACGACCGGTTCGGGCAAGATGATGGCACTCGCCCTCGACGGGCAGTCGCTCGACGTACCCGCCATCGCCGGGCTGGCCAACCGATCGATCCCGGCGGTCACCGACGCATCCCTTGTGGAGCGGGCGACCAGTGCTGCAGCCGCCATGGTCTCGGTCCCGGCGTACGGGCGCAGCACCGGCGTGGGGGCCAATCGCGAGCTGATCGTCGATGCCACCGACACCGGCCATGCGCTGCGCCTGTGGTCGAGCCATGCCGCAGCCACCGGTCCGTTGGTCGACGAGGAGGCGGTGCGGGCCATGCTGGCCGTCCGCCTCAACCAGATCTGCACGGGCCGAACCGGGGTGTCCTCGGACTGCGCTCACGCCCTGCGCCGGGCGGTCGAGGCGGACGC
Source organism: Actinomycetota bacterium (assembly GCA_030948425.1). GTDB lineage: Bacteria > Actinomycetota > Acidimicrobiia > Acidimicrobiales > Palsa-688 > JALZAH01. Next base: position 2,906 of record JALZAH010000268.1, on the reverse strand, counting down.
CCTGCCCGCTGTGCACCACTACGGGGCGGTGGGCACCGGCGACCTTACGGCGCTGGCCGAGCTGGGCTTGTGCCTGGCCGGTCGCCGCCCCTGGTGGCGCCTGGAGGGTGTCGCCCCCGAGCCGATCACCCCGACGGTCGGTGACGGCCTGGGCTTGTTGTCGAGCAACGCGCTCACGGTGGCCGTGGCCGCCCTCGCCTCCCATGAGCTGACCGCCCTGTCGCGCGCCGCCACCATGATCACGGCCATGAGCTGTGTGGCCGCCGGGACCTCCTCCGAGGCGTTCTCGCCGGTGGCGTGGCCGGAGCGGACGGCCGGCGCCGCTGACGCCGCCGACCGGTCGGTGCGGCTGGGCTCGTCGGGTGGTGCGTGGGTGGCATCGGTCCTCACCGAGTTGGTTCGCGGCGGGGGTCGCCGGCTCCAGGATCCCTACCCCCTGCGGGCGGCCCCGGCCTGGCACGGACCCCTCGTCACCGCCCTCGACGAGCTGTCGGCCGAGTTGCGCCGCGAGCTCAACCGCTCGACCGAGAACCCTCTGCTCGTTCCTGAGGTTGGTCGATGGCTGCACCACGCCGCCATCGTGGCCACCGAGCTGACCGCCCACCTCGACGCCACTCGGGCCGCGCTGGTGCCAGCCGCCAACGGATCGCTGGCCCGCATCCGCCTGCTTCACCTGACCAACGTGACCGGGCTGCCGGCGTTCCTCGCCGTCGGGCCACCAGGCAGCAGCGGGACCATGATCTGCGAGTACAGCGCGGCAGCCGCCGTGGCCGAGATCCAGCAGCGGTCCCTGTCCGCCGCCCTGGGCTGGACGACGCTGTCGCTCGGTCACGAGGACGGCGCCAGCTTCGCCACCCAGAGCGCAGCCGCCGCCCGCGATGCGGTGTCCCCCTTCCGGGCGGTGCTCACCGCCGAGGTGATCGTGGCCGCCCGGGCCCTGCGGATCGACGGGTGGCCGGGTGAGGGGTTGCGGTCCACGGCATCCCCTCTGCTGGGCGATGTCATCGACACCGTCCTGGCCGCCCTCCCCGACGACCTCGGAGACCACGACCTGGGCCCGGAGCTGGAACTGGCCGCCCAGCTGTTGCCTATGCTGGCCGACGCCTCGCGTGCGGTGGGTTCGGGCGCCGGCATCCAAGCGATCTCCGATTGGCGACAAGGAGCCGCATCATGAAGGGGTGGCCGAACGTCCCCAGGACCTGGTGGTCTAACGCGGAACCGGCCGACTTCCACGGGTGAGAATGGGGTTGACCGGGTACATGGTTGGCCATGGCCCTCGTCACCAGCTCCGGCTTCGCTCACGTCCGCCTCACGGTCACCGATATCGCCAAGTCCAAGGCATTTTACGACCGCCTCTTCGATTGGCCCGTCGCCATAGACGCCTCGTCTGATGTCGACGAGCCCGGGGTGAGGGAGTCTCCGGAGCAATTTTACGGCGGTGTGGTCTATCAGACGCCGACGGGCCCACTGTTCGGCCTGCGCCCCGTGGGTACCCAAGGCTTCGACTCCACCCACACCGGTCTGGACCACGCCAGTTTTATGGTGGAATCGCGCGACGATCTCGTCGCCGCCCAGCGGGCCCTCGACGAAGCGGGCATCGAGCACGGTGACGTCAAGGATCTGGCGGATGCCGGCCTCGCCATCTTGTCCTTCTCCGACCCCGACGGCATTCACCTCGAGCTCACGGCGCCTCTCGGCTGAGTGCCGTGGTTACGCCGCCGAGAGGCGTGCACCAGATCGGGACACCCTCGCCGGTGCCGGGTGTTTGTATCGCCAGCGCGAAATGACGCTTCCCTGGGCCTGCAGGTACCCTCTCGGTCATCGAAGGCACGCAGGCACGCAACCAGGTGAAAGTGTTTGCTCGAGGTGGGGTCGCGCCGTCGCCGACCCGGACCGGTGAAGGTCGTGGCTGGACATCGAATCGGCCGGCCTGTGCGCTCCGACGCATATGCTCGACCAGGTATGCCTCTGACTCTTCGGGCCTGTGATTGGCATAGGCCACAGAACGATGATGGTCAGATGGGCATTGGGGGCCAAGCCGTGTGGCCGACAGGGGTGGGCAGGCCACCGGGCGTTCATCCGTCAATCGGGACCGAGGCTGGTGTTCCGACGTCCAACCTGGCAGCCCGCCCACGAGCGGAGCTGTAAGCTCTGACTGGCGTCCGTGACCCTTTGCGATCGCCCATGGACCGATCAACGAGAGGGTCTTGGGCGCACCGAGCCCCTCGGCGGCGGTGGCACTGGGCCCGCTGGGAAGCTGTCGTCGGATTGGTGGTTGGCGTCGTGGCCATCGTGCCTATGGCCAATCTGAACAATCCAAGCTTCCCTTTTGACGACGGTTACATCTCCTTTGCCTACGCCGCTCGCTTGGCCACAGGACACGGTCTGCGCTTGACGGTCGGCTCGACTCCGGTAGAGGCGTTCTCTGATCCCCTGTGGGTGTTCCTCATGGCCTTGGGCAAGGCGGTCGGCGTACCGATACCCACGTGGTCCAGGGTCATCGAGATGGTGTCGATAGCGGCGTTGGCGGCAACCACGGCAGGCCTGGTCCGGCGACTCAACCAGCGCGCTCCGCTCTGGATGGCCGCCGCTGCTGCCGCTCTGGTCGGATTGCTCCCGGCTACGGTATTCAGCGCGCTGGGAGGCCTCGAGATCCTCCTGTTCGCGGGCCTGCTCAACGGTGTGCTCTTGGCCCTCCTAGCCGACCGCTCATCCAAGAGATCACCGTCGGGCGTTACCACCGGACTCTGCTTTTTGCTCTTTCTCACCCGTGTTGAGTGTCTCGCGGAATGAGCACCAAGACGACATGCAAGCCGAGCATGAACCACCACGAAGCCGGTGTCCAGGCCGGCCGGAGGCCGCCCGCAGGGCTTGGCCTTGACACCGGCGATGGCCAGGCACTTCGC
>JALZAH010000258.1 GCA_030948425.1 Actinomycetota bacterium | reverse complement strand
GGGACGAGCGGCGATACGAGGCAGGTGTTGCTGGCGCAGGTGCTGCGCTCGCAGCACCACGGCCCACGGTTCGCCATCAACATCGGCTGCGCCCTGGTGGGACCACGTCCCGGAACACGACAACGCGCTCAGCGAACGGCGACCCGGGTGCCAGCGGCCCGAGCGTCCGTGACCCCTGCTCGCCGCCTGTGGTATAGGTGGCAACCGTTCCAGGATGCGAACGCAGGTAGCGTTCCATCTCGAAGCGCACGAGACGTGTGCCACCGGACGTGCGAGCCACGAGCCCAGGATCGTTCGAGGCCACAACTCGGACACGTTGGTCCTGGTAGCTGAACACCCGGACGGCCTCGGGGACGACGACGTTGTTCCAGGCGCCGGGTTCGGTGCGCAGGCCGCTGAACATCTCGAAAGAGGTCTCGGTCTTGAGCCCCAGGTAGGGACAGACACCGTTGACGGTCAACATGAGGAGGCCCACGACCAGGATCGGGTGGCCGATCCGTAGCGACCGGGTCGGGTGTGGCGACGGATGCGGCGCCGCCCGACGGGACATGACGACCAGGATGGCGCCGCTCAGGGCGACCATCACCACCACGAGCCGTGTGCCGGATCCGATCACGGCCGACACTGACGCGGACGGAGTGCCGAGCAGACCGGGCTCGTGGTTGACTGGGCCCAGGGTCGCCCCCACCAGCCAGGCGCCGACCAGCACGGCGAGCACAAGGATCTGGGCTCCGTTCGTCGGCCTCGTCCGGGAAGCCCAGAGCGTCACGCCAGGCCGCTCGGAGAAGAGTTGGCGGACCCGCTCGGGCGTGTCCTTAGGCAGGAACGCCACGTAGAACGCAAAGGCCACCGCAGTGAACGGGACGTTGCCGGCGAGGGCGAGGACGGTGTGAAAGCTCACACCGAGCGCCACCGCCAACAGCCGCGTCCACGGGAGTGCCAGCAGGACCGGCAGGGCCACCTCGATCAACACCGTCCCCCAGATTGCTGGCTCGACCTGCCATCGACCATCCAGCAGGGACGGGTAGAACCAGACGATCTGGCGCGACATCGAACTCGCGCAACTGATAGCCGGGTTGAAGAAGGCGGTGTTCATCTTCGCCAGAGCGGCGAACGCATAGACCACGATCATCGACGCACGCAGAAACGGAGCGATCCCTTCGAACAGTGCGCCGGGAGTCGGGACGTGTCGCTCCCGGAGTGTCGTCCACAGGAGGAAGCTGATCACACCGGCCCCAGTGATCAGCTCGAGGAGTCGGTGGCTGCCAACAAAGGGCAGGTCGAGCGCCACCGAGACGACCTTGACCGCCGTCATCACCGCGAACCGGATGACCGACGTGGGTCGCAACAAGACCCAGAGCGCGGCAAGGACCACGAGGGCATGTGCGGAACGGACGTCGAAGCCACCCCACCACAGCTGATCGAGGATCAACGCCATCGCGAACAGGGCGGAGAACAGACCGAAGAGCCACCTGGCATCCGTCTGCTGACGCGCTCGGTCGCCGCCTGGCGCACGCACGCTGCTCGCCGGCCGGGCGAGCGGAACCATCGAAACGAACCTCACGGCAACGACGTTGCCACGATGGGGGCAACCCCGCACCACAGCCGTCCGCCGTCAGCCCGGAGCGGTCAGAGCTTCGTCCGTCGATGTGACCGCCACGTCGGCCCGGGGAGGCCCGCTGAGCTGCTCAGAGGTGATCCTCGGGCCAGATGGGTTGCATCATGTGCCACTGCGTCGGTGCCCGGCCGATCAGCAGCTCGAGCTGCTCGGCCAGCTGCTGGGTACCGCGCACCACGTCGTCACGCAGGTGGCCCCGTCGCTCGAGAACCATGGGCCGCTCGACGACGGCCAGGTGTCCTGATACGCCGTCAGCGAAGTAGACGGCGCACGGCAGAAGCGGCGCACCGGTGCGCAAGGCCAGCGTCACCGGTCCGGCCGGCAGCCGGGTGGGGGCACCGAACAGTTCGACGTCGACCCCGGGAGTGGCCCCCACCAGCCGATCCGACAACAGGCACAGGGCCCGGCCTGCTCGCAACGCCCGCATCGACGCGGCCGCCACCGCTCGATCCAGGGGTATGACCTCCATACCCAGTCGGCGGCGGAACTCCACGAACCACTCGAAGACCTCCGGGGGACGGAGAGTCTCGACCACGACGGAGATCGGCCAGTCGGACTGGGCCATCCACATCCCGCCCCAGTCCCAGCCACCGAGGTGCGGAAGGGCGAGGATGGCCCCCCGGCCCTGCACCAAGGCGTTGTGGAGGTGATCCATCCCCCGAAACGACATGCCGGCGTCGACCTCCTCGGCGGCGAGGCTGGGGAGGCGCAGGCTCTCGGCCCAGTAGCGGGCGTAGGACCCGAAGGCCTCGTCGACGCGCAGCCCGAGGGTCACCTCGGACATCTGCGGTCCGTACACCCGGCGCAGGTGATGGCGCGCCAGGTGCCGACGGTTGCGCAGCGCGACCATCCCGCCGGGGCCGCTCATCCGGGCGGCCATCAGCCCGATCCCGCCGGCCATGGACCGACTGACAGCACCAGGGAGCACGGAGGTCAGCGCTGAACCCATGCGGAAGGCGGCCAACTTCGACTCCGGGGAGAGGCTCGGTCGAGGCAGCGGGTTGCGCCGACGAGCATCTCGCAGGAGGCCCTTGCCCCGTGCTGCGTTCAGGTCCACGGCGACGTCGACGAGATCGCAGGGAGGATCAGGGTCGTCGTGAACCGGACTGGCGGCGACGGGGGCCGCTACGGGCCACGGGGCGGTCCTCCACACGGGCCTGGCGCCGTTCACGCCACGTGACGCCCTCCGCCCGGCGGCGGGTGCCGTGGGTGAACCGGCCAGGTCGGGCCGCTAGACCGTTGGCCTCGCGCCATGCCCGCCACCGGGTGGCGGACGCGTCGCCCCTCTCTCCCACCTGGGAGGGCAACTCCGGCGCGGGGGCAACCGTCGCCGGCTCGGCGGCCTGGGTGACCACCACGGACTCGGGGACCGACCGGCCCTGCTCCGCCGAAGCGGCCACCCCGGCCACCGTCGCCTGCCGCCACACCTTGACGAAACGTTGGCCGGCTGTGACCAAGGTGAGAGCCAACATCACCCACAGCAGGGGAACAAGGAGAAACCCGAGCAGCAGACCGACGCACAGGACGATGACCCGCTCGGCCCGCTCCATGAGGCCACCCTTGGCGTCGAAGCCGAGCGACTCGGCCTTGGCCCGCTCATAGGAGATCAGCAACGACGCCGCCAGCACGGCCATGGGCAGCAGGAAGAGGTGGCCGTGGTGCCGGCTCTGGAGGTACCAGGCGACCCCGCTGAGGACCAGGCCGTCGGTGACGCGGTCGGCGACCGAGTCAAAGAACGCCCCCCGGACCGACGACCGTCCCGACGCCTTGGCCAAAGCGCCGTCGAGGAGATCGGGAACAGCCGAGGCTACGAGCAGGACCAGGCCGATCCACAGGTGACCACTGGCGATTACGATCGCCGTGGGTACGGCAAGGATCAGGCCGAGGGCCGTGAGGTGGTCAGGAGAGAGCCCGGTCCGCCGAAGAGCCGTACCGATGGGTTTCGTCGCCCGGTCCACGCCCGTACGGAAACGTCCGTCGAACAAGTGTGCTCCTAGGAAAGAATGATCCCGTCAAGCTACCACCGGTCCCCGCCCGATCGGCGCCCCGCCCCACCGGTCACCCACCCGTTGGCTCAGCCGGGCCAGGCGCCCCGCAGCTTTTCATCGCTCACCGACAGGGCCTCGGGCAGCACCCGGGTGTTGGCCACCGAGGTCATGAAGTTGGTGTCGCCCACCCAGCGGGGCAGCACGTGGATGTGGAGGTGACCGGGCACACCGGCGCCGGCCGCGTGACCCAGGTTGGCGCCCACGTTCAGGCCGTCGGGACCGTAGGCGGCCTGCAACGCCCGGGTGGCGTCGATCACCCCCTGCCACAGCGTGGCGGACTCTGCCGGGCCCAGGGCGTCGAGGTCGGCGACGTGGCGGGCGGGCATGACCATCAGGTGCCCGCTGGCGTATGGGTAGGCGTTGAGGAGGGCGACCACCTCACCATCGGGGTGGCGCCACACCACGTGGGTCTCGGCGTCGGGGGCCTCCGAGGCCAGGATCCGGCAAAACACACAGCGTTGCGCCCCATCCGGGCCACCAGGGTCGGTTCCCGTTGACGACGCACCGGGACCGCCTTCATCGGAAGCCGACGTGATGTAGGCATGGCGCCACCCGGCCCACAGGCGGTCCAGGGAGCTCACCGCGCCGAGCTCACTCGTCCGGCTCCGGTGACATGTGGGCCACCACCTCGTCCGCCAGCAGGTTGGCGAACGCCTCGGTGGCCACGCCTCGCTCGGCGCGGTCCTGGCCCCGGCGGTTCACTCCCACCGTGTGGGCGGCGACGTCGTCGTCACCCACCACCAGCACGTAGGGCAGCTTCTCGATCTTGCCTCGGCGGACCCGAGCACCGAGAGGCTCATCGGCAGCGACAACGTCGACCCGGAAACCCTGCCCCCGCAGCCCGGCGGCCACCTGCTCGGCGTAGACTTGGTGGTCGTCGCGCACGGGCAGGATCCGGACCTGCACGGGCGCCAGCCATGTCGGGAAGGCACCGGCGTAGTGCTCGACCAGAATGGCGAAGAACCGCTCGATCGACCCGAACAACGCTCGGTGGATCATGAACGGTCGGTGGCGATTGTTGTCCGAGCCGATGTAGGACATGTCGAAGCGCTGGGGCATCTGCAGGTCGACCTGCAAGGTGGAGACCTGCCAACGCCGGCCGATGGCGTCTCGCACGTGGACGTCGATCTTGGGGGCGTAGAACGCTCCCTCTCCCTCGGCCACCACATAGGGGAGGCCGGCCACCTCGAGGGCGTTGCCCAGGGCATCGGTGGCCTGCTCCCACTCCTGGTCGGTGCCCACGTGCTTGTCCGGACGGGTGGCCAGCTCGGCTTCGAAATCGGTGAGCCCGAAGGTCCGCAGCAGGCGGATCACGAAGCGCAGAAGGCTCACCAACTCCCCTTCGAGTTGGTCCTGTGCGCAGAAGATGTGCGAATCGTCCTGGGTGATGCCCCGGACCCGCAGCAACCCGTTGAGCACCCCGGAGCGCTCGAAGCGGTACACGGTGCCGAACTCGAAGAGCCGGATGGGCAGCTCCCGATAGGAGTGCTGGCGATCGTTGAAGATCAAGATGTGCATCGGGCAGTTCATGGGCTTGGGGTAGTACGTCGCCCCTTCCATCTCCATCGGGGGGTACATGCCGTCCGCGTACCAGCCGAGGTGACCGGAGATCTCGAACAGCGTCGACTTGGCCAGGTGCGGGGTGTAGACGAACTGGTAGCCCGCCGCCTCGTGCTCGCGACGAGCGTGGTCCTCCATCAGCTTGCGGACGAGGCCGCCCTTGGGGTGGAACACCGGCAGGCCGCCGCCGATCTCGGGCGGGAAGTGGAACAGGTCGAGCTCGGCCCCCAGTCGGCGGTGGTCCCGCTTCTCGGCCTCGACCAGGCGCTGCAGGTGGTCGGCGAGGGCAGCTTTGGACTCCCATGCGGTGCCATAGATCCGTTGCAACTGGGGCCGCTTCTCGTCACCGCGCCAATAGGCGGCGGCCACCTTTTGGAGTGCAAAGTGGCCCAGGCGTGACGTTGACGACACGTGAGGCCCCCGGCACATGTCCACGAAGCCGTCCTCGCCACCAGGGCTGCTGTTGCGATAGGCGCTGACCGTCCCCTCGCCCACCCCTTCATCGATCTCCTCGGCGTCGACGTGAGCCGTATCGATGCCGTTGATGATCTCGAGCTTGTAGGGCTGGTCGGCGAAGAGGCGCCTTCCCTCCTCGATGCTGTGCTCCTCGCGAACGAAGGATTGATCGGCGGCCATGATGGCGCGCATGCGCTCCGAGATCCGTTCCAGGTCGTCGTCGGAGAAGTGGGCGCCGCCCGGCAGCTCGAAGTCGTAGTAGAAGCCGTCCTCGATGGCGGGCCCGATGGCGTACTTCGCTCCCGTCCACAGATCGGTCACCGCCTGAGCCAGGACATGAGCCGTGGAATGACGCAGAATGTGGCGGCCGTCGTCGGTGTCAGCGGTGACCACGGCCACGGTGGAGCCGTCGGCCAACGGCGCCCCCAGGTCGCGTTCATCACCGTCGACGGTGACGGCGACGGCAGCCTTGGCCAGACGGGAGCCGATGGACTGGGCCAGGTCAGCACCCGTCGACCCGGTGGGAAGCTGGCGGGGTGAACCATCGGGCAGGCAGACGGTGATGGTGTCGGTGGCGCTCACCGCGGCGAGGTTACGGGAGCACACCGCCCTAGCTCACGCGCTTTGCGGGACCGGTTCAAATCACGCCGAGCAGGGCCGCCACCTTGCTGACCCCTTGACCGGCGGCCGCCGCCGCATCGATGGCGACGAGGGCCCCGGGGGTGTCCAGATCGTCGTCCAGGCGGTGCCGGGCGTCGTCCAGGGCGCCGACCCCTTCACCGGCCGCCCGCCACCGAGCCAACCGCTCGGTGGCGTCGGGCATGAGCTGGTCATGCCAGTCCCAGCTGTCGCGGTAGTGGTTGGCGATGATGGCCAGACGGATGGCCGATGCTTCCCAGTCCTTCAACAGGTCATGGACGAAGACCAGGTTGCCGAGCGACTTCGACATCTTGGTACCGCCCAGGCGGACCATTCCCACGTGCATCCAGTGGCGCACGAACAGCTCCCCGGTGGCCGCCTTCGACTGGGCGGCCTCGCACTCGTGGTGCGGGAAGATCAGGTCCGAGCCTCCCCCGTGCAGGTCGATCGTCTCGCCCAGCTCGCGCATGGCCAGCGCCGAGCACTCGATGTGCCAGCCTGGTCGGCCCGATCCCCACAGGGTCTCCCAGGACGGCTCGTCGGCCGCCGACGGTTGCCAGAGCACGAAGTCGAGCGGGTTCCGCTTGGCTGGATCGTCGGGCTTGCCGCCGCGCTCGGCAGCCAGGTCGAGCATCCGGGCCCGGTCATAGTGGCTCACCTGGCCGAATTGACGGTAGGACGAAACGTCGAAGTAGACGCCGCCGCCGGCCTGGTAGGCGTGCCCAGTGTCGAGCAGGATGCCGATGAACCCGAGGATGTCGGGGATGGCCGACGTGGCCCGGGGCTCCGAGAAGCTGGGGATCAGCCCCAGGGCCGCCATGTCCTCGTCGAAGCGGCTCATCTCCTCGGCGGCCAGGTCCAGGTAGTGAACGCCGAGCTCCCTGGCCTTGCGCAGCATGTCGTCGTCGACGTCGGTGACGTTGCGCACGCACCGGGTGTCATGGCCGCGATCGCGCAGACGACGCTGCAACAGGTCGTAGGTCACGTACACAGCCGCATGCCCGAGGTGAGCGGCGTCGTAGGGGGTGATCCCGCAGGTGTACATGGTGACCACGGGACCAGGTTCGAAGACCACGACCTCGTCGCGGGCCGTGTCGTAGAGGCGCATGGATGGCCCGGCGTTCACGACAGCACCGGGATCAGGACAGCTCGTCAAGGCCGTTGATGCGGAGAGAAGCGTGGGTCTTGTAACGCCGGTTGATCTCGAGGATGGCCGGCGTCAGCGCCTCCAGGGCCAGGGCGCTGCCCAGACCGCCGGCGTCCACCCCTCGCAGACCCGGTAGCCGGTCGATCAGGCCGATCAGCTCGTCGGTGGTGGAGCGTTGCGCCGAGCACACCATGACATCGGCGTCCAGCCGGTGGTCGAGGTCGGCCCACGGACCGGCCGGCAGGTGGTGGAAGGCGCCGGCGACCCGAGCGTCAGGCAAGGCCTCCGCCACGGCCATGGTCACCGAACCGGTCGGGGGCAGCAGGGGCACCATGTGCTTGCCCCACCGGGTGAGAGCGTTGGCCATCGATACGACCAACTTGTCACCCAGGTCGTCGCGCACGGCTTCGACCGTGGAGAGCACCCCTTCCCACGGGGTGGCCACCACGACCACGTCGCCCTGAGCGGCGGCGGCATTGGCACCGGCCACCAGCGGAAGGGGACGACCGGACCAGCGCTCGGTGAGTGCCGCGACCGTCTCCGCCGCCCGCTCCTCGGAGCGGGACCCGACGATCACCTCGATCCCGATGCCGGCAAACTGGACGGCGACGGCCTGACCAGCTGGTCCCGTCCCTCCGATGACACCGATACGCATGCTGGCAGACTGGCACGCCAAGCCCGCTACCGTCGACCCAGCTCAGGCGTCGATGCGGGGTACGTTACGGCGGTGATCGCGCGATTCCGTCACCGAGCGTGGACCGGGGGCCGGCGGCCGGTCGCTCGCCCCCCTCGGCCATCGAGGGTGGGCAAGGCGGCGCCCGAGCTCGCCGGGTTGACACCGGCTGGAGACCCTGTCCACATCGAGACGGGGCCAGGAGCGTTGCTGGTGGTGGCTTTCCTGACCTCCAGCTGCGCGACCTGTGCGACCTTCTGGAAGGCCCTGGGCGCGGACAACGTCGGCGAGGGGGACCCGCCCTTGGTGGTCGTCACCCCCGACCCCACGACCGAGGACCGCCGTCAGGTAGCTCGCTTGGCCCCCGGGTCGACGCCAGTGGTCATGTCAAGCGCCGGATGGATCGACTGGGGTGTGTTTGGGTCACCGTTTTTCGTCGTGGTGGCCGACGGGCTGATCGTGGCCGAGGGCGTGGCCGCCGATTGGGACGAGATGCTCGCCCTCATCCCGGTCCGGTGACTCCGACCAGCGCCTCGAGGATGGCGGCGGTCACGTCCTCGACATCCTGGTTGCCGTCGACGGTGTGCACCAGTCCCCGTTCGCTGTAGTAAGCGAGGAGGGGTTTGGTCTGCTCATCGAAGACGGTCAGACGGTGCTCGATGGTGGTTCGGGTGTCGTCGAGGCGACCTTCGTCCTCGGCCCGGGCCAGCATCCGTCGCCGCAACTCCTCGACATCCACCTCCAGGTGGACGACCGCCTGCAGCTCGATGTTGCCGACCTCCCGGGCCAGCTCGAACGCCCTCTCGGCCTGGGCCCGGGTCCGGGGATAACCGTCGAGGACGTAGCCACCGGCGTCGGCGGCTTCCACCAGGCGCTGTCCGATGACCTCCAAGATGACCTCATCGGGGACCAGGTCGCCGCTGCTCATGGCCGCCTCCATCTGCTGGCCGATGTCGCTGCCGGCCTCCACCTCGGCGCGCAGCAGGTCGCCGCTGGCCAGGTGCTCGACTCCGAAGTGCTCGGCCAGACGATCGGCCTGGGTGCCCTTCCCGGCGCCGGGTCCGGCAAGCATCAGCAGTCTCACGGTCATACCCTTTGGTCCTTTGACCCTCGACATGGTCTGGGACGCTACCGGGCCTGGGACCCTGAGGGGGGGCCCTCCGGCCCGACCGAGCGGGCCTCGGCATGGGCCAGGTAGGTCTCGTAACGTTCGGCCGTCGCCGCCTGCCAGCGGGCGTCAGGCTCGAAGCCCCGGCCCCGCCGGCTCCATCGGCCGGCGTCGGTCACGTCCGTCTCCAGACCGGCGGCCATGCGGGCCAGGAACGCCGCCCCCAGGGCGGCGCCCTCGGGGATGGCGACGGTCTCCACGGCCAGGCCGGTCACGTCAGCGATGGCCTGCATCCATCCCGTCACCCGGCTGCCGCCGCCGGTGACCACCATCCGCTTCGGGGTGACCCCGGAGCGCTCCAGGATGTGGCGAACAGCGAACGCCGACGCCTCGAAGGCCGCACGGCGCAGCTCAGCGGGCCCCTGGGTCAGGTCCAGGCTGCGCATCTCGGCGCGCCGCGCCGGGTCGTGCAGCGGTACCCGCTCGCCCCGCAGGTAGGGGGCGAAGACCGGGATCGATCCCGCCGCCGCCGATGCGTCGGCGGGGCGAACCACCCGGTCGATCCAGTCCAACCACAGACCTCCGGCGTTGCTGGCCCCACCGATCATCGACGCCCCGCCCCGCCAGTGCGGCAGCACCCAGCAACCGGGACGAGCATCGTCCTGGGCCACCGTGGTCCACACCACGAGGGTGCTGCCACAGATCACCAGCACGTCCCCGAGTTGATCGGCATCGGCCACCAGTTGCTCACAGAGGGCATCGACCCCGCCCGTCCCGATCAGCGTCGTCGGTCCCGGACCGGCGCCGTAGCGGGTCACCTCGCCGATCTCCTCGCCGAACAGCCTCATCTCGGG
>JALZAH010000222.1 GCA_030948425.1 Actinomycetota bacterium | reverse complement strand
GGCCACGCCCACCAGCCGGGTGGAGGTCTCCGAGGCGGTGCTGGCCGGGCTGAACGGGCACTCGTTCTCCGCCGAGGCCGACGTCGCCGCCCGCCTGGCCGACGCCCTCAAGCGGTGGGCAGCGCCGGTGTCGACCTCGCCGCGCATCGGCATGACCATCCGCCTCGACCCGCCGGCCAGCGACGGCGGGTGGTTGCTCCACGTTGAGGCTACCGGCGTCGACAAGGCCCCGCTGCCCGTCGAGCATGCCCTGGTGGTGGCGTCGGGCACCAAATCCAGTCAGGTCGAAGCCCAACTCCGTCGCCTGGAGCGGCTCCTGCCCCTTCTCCGCCGGCCGAGCACACGACGCGGACAGGTCGTTCTCGACGCCGATGAGGCGAGCGACCTGATGTTCAACACCGGCCCGGCGCTGTCCGCCGCCGGCTTTGACGTCTACCTGCCCCTGGTCTCCAAGGGCCGTCCTGCGCCTCAGCTGCGGTTGTTCGCCGAGGCCATGGGCGGTCCGTCCATGGTCGGGGTGGCGCAGCTCTCCTCGGTGCGGTGGTCGGTCCTCTTCGGTGATCTGGAGCTCGACGCCGCCGGGATCGCCAAGCTGGCCGCCGAGGCCAAGCCCCTCATCCAGGTCAAGGGTCGTTGGGTCCACCTGGACCGGGCCGACCTGGTTGCTGCCGCCGCAGCCCTGGCCGAACGGTCATCGCTCACCCAACTCTCTGGCGCCGAGCTGATCCGTCATGCTGTCGGGCTCGAAGGCGGCGCCCTCGGTGGGCCGGTCCGCATCGACGGCAGCGGGTGGGCCGTCGACTTGCTTCGCAACGCCACGTCCAACCCTCCTGCCCCCATCGAGGCGCCCAAGGGCTTCAAGGGCACCCTGCGTCACTATCAGGCTGAGGCCGCGGGATGGTTGGACTTCTTGGACCGGGCCAGCCTCGGTGGTTGCCTGGCCATGGACATGGGTCTGGGCAAGACACCCACCGTGCTCGCCCACATCCTCACCACGCGCGGGGACGGGCCGGCTCTGGTCGTCTGCCCTCCCGCCGTGCTCGGCAACTGGGCGGCGGAGACGGCCCGGTTCACCCCGTCGCTGCGAGTCGTCTCCCACCACGGCCCCCGCCGGGCGGGACCGGCCCGCCTGGCCGAGCTGGCGGGTACCGCCGACGTCGTCATCACGACCTATGCGACGGCCGTGCGCGACATCGACGCTCTGGCCGACATCGCCTGGCGGCGGATCGTGGTCGACGAGGCCCAGGTCATCAAGAACCACAACAGCGAGACCGCCCAGGTTCTACGCCGTCTGCCCGCCCGGGCCCGCCTGGCCCTGACCGGCACTCCCGTCGAGAACGGCCTCGGAGACCTGTGGGCCATCCTCGACTTCACCAACCCGGGCCTGGTCGGGGGCCGCACGACTTTCATCGATTCGCTGTCGCGCACCGCCGAGGTCAGCGCCGGCACCGGCCTGAGCGCCAAGGACCTGACCTCGGGTGTCGACAGCAGAACGGCCGATGTCGCCATGGCCAACCCCAAGGCGGCGACCCACGAGGGCGCCCTGAGGGCCCTGAACGGCCTGTTGATCTTCCGCCGGACCAAGACCGAGCCCGACATCGCCGCCGAGCTGCCCGACAAGGTGGACAAACTCGACCATTGCGCCATGACCGCGGAGCAGGTCGGGCTGTATCAGGCCGTGGTCAACCGCCTCATCGACAGCGGTCTGGAGGCCGACGCCACCCAGCGCAAAGGTCAGGTGCTGGCCGCCATCACCGCCCTCAAGCAGATCTGTGATCATCCCGCCGCCTATCTGGGCGACGACGATCCCGACCCCACGCTGGAGGGCCGGTCCGGCAAGTTGGCCCGCCTCGAGGAGATCGTCGATGATGTCTTTGCCGCCGGTGAGCGGATCCTGGTGTTCACCCACTTCGCCCGCTGGGGTGAGAAGTTGGCCAGACATCTCAGCGGCCACACGGGCATTCGTGTCGGCTGTTACCACGGCGGGCTCTCCCGGGGGACTCGCGACGATCTGGTCGAGCAGTTCCAGCGCGGCACCGGTCCCGGAGCCCTGGTCCTGTCGATCAAGGCCGGCGGCTCGGGCCTCAACCTGACCGCAGCCAATCATGTCGTGCTCTATGACCGCTGGTGGAACCCGGCCGTGGAGGACCAGGCCCGTGACCGGGCGTGGCGGATCGGGCAGACATCGACGGTGATGTCGCACCGCCTGGTGTGCCCGGGGACGGTCGACGAGCGCGTTGAGGAGATCGTCAACGGCAAGCGCCAGGTGGCGGGCATGGTGCTCCCGGCCCGCAGCTCGCTCGGTGACCTCGACGCCGAGCAGATCCGGGTGGCTCTCGGCCTCAACGCCGAGGAGGTCATCGACGACGACACGTCCGCCGTCACCACCGACGAGGAGGCGGCATGAGCAAGCGCCGTCGCCCCGGTGTCAGCAAGAAGGTCGCCGAGGCCAAGTTCTGGGGTGATGCCTCGGTCGAGATGGTTCAGGCTCAGCAGGTGACGCCGACTTCGGACCCGGGAGCGCTGATCCGTTCTCTGGGTCCGTCACCCCTCGCCGTTGATGAGAAGGAGTCGACGGTGCACCTCACCGCCGTGTACGGCGAGGCCGTTCGCACGGCCACGGCCCTGGTGGCAGCCAGCGGGCTGCTCGTCGAGCCCGACGATCGCGGCTGAGGCTGGCCTACTTGTAACGGTAGGTGATGCGGCCCCTGGTCAGGTCGTAGGGGCTGATCTCCACCTGGACCTTGTCGCCAGGGAGAACCCGGATCCGGTTCATGCGCATCTTGCCCGAGTTGTGGGCGAGCACCTCGTGGCCGTTGGCGAGCTCCACTTTGAACATGGCGTTCTTCAGCGCCTCGCTCACTGTGCCTTCGAGCACGATTGCGTCTTCTTTTCCCGTGGGCAGGATGGTCCCTTTCTCGGTTGGGCGCCGGTGGTGGATGCGGACAGCGCTCCGACGCTCCCTATAGTACGGCGGAAGGGGCTTCGTCCACACTCCTTTGGGTTCTCCACCCCTGAGCAACACCGTGGCGTCGCTACGCTGGAGCGGTGCGCCCTTCTGCTACCGGTGCCGGCCGGTCGGAGACCATGGAGACGGATTCGCCGAGCATCCGCCCGTCGGCCCATGCCGACAGTGACCCGGAGCCACCCGAGCGCTCACCGCAACCGCGCCGAGGTTGGCTGGTCTGGGTCCGGCGCACGGTATCGCTGGTCCTGATCGTCGCCGGCGTCGTGGCCGCCTACGGCCGACGCCACGACCTCCGCCAGGCGGTGGACCACATCGGGAACCCGGCGTGGGGTTGGTTGCTCTGCGCCTGCGTCACCCAGGCGTCGTCGATGATCGCCTTCGCCCGACTGCAACGCTGGTTGCTGCGCACGGGCGGGATCCGGGTCCGCCTCCGGGACATGGTGGAGATCACCCTGGCGGGCAACGCCATGTCCACGTCCCTCCCCGGGGGTGCCGCGTGGGCGGCGGGCTGGGTGTGGGGCCAGCTCCGACGTCGCCAGGTCGACCGGGTCCTGGCCGGTTGGGTCGTCTTGGTGGCCGGCGCCCTGGCCAGCTTTGCGCTGTTCCTCCTCGTGGTCATCGGGGCGTTCATCGCCGGCTCGCAGGGTCCCGTCGCTCCTCTGCGCTGGATCGGTGTGGCGCTGCTGGCCGTCGGCGCGCTGGGAGCGGGCGCCGTGGTCGCCGTGGTGCGCTCCGAGAGGCTGGGCCTGGGGTGGCGCCAGCGGGTGGCCGAGGCCTCGACCCGTCACCGCAGGACCGACGCTGTGGTCCGGGGCGCCGACCGCTTCAGCCACCAGGTCCGCCTGGTCACCCCCACGCCCTTGGCGTGGTTCGAGGCCCTCGCTCTGGCCCTCTACAACTGGGTGGCGGACCTGTTGACGTTGGTGTTCGTCATCCTGACCGTCCACGGCCACGTCCCCTGGCGGGGGGTGGTGGTCGCCTATGCGCTGACCCAGATCGCCGCATCGATCCCCATCACTCCTGGCGGCCTGGCTGTCGTCGAGGCGAGCCTGGCCGCGCTGCTCACCGCGTACGGGATGCCGGCCGCCGATGCCATCACCGTGGTGCTGCTCTACCGTCTCATCAGCTTCTGGGCTCTGGTGCCGATCGGATGGTGCTCGTGGGGCTACCTCGAGGCCGTTGCTCGCCGCCAGAGCCGACCGGATGGTCAGCGCCGCCACCACCCCTGGGCCGAGCACCGACACGTGCTCCGATCCCCGCGCCAGCGCAGGCACGCCGGTCTGACCCTCGACGCCCGTCGCGGTCCCGAGATCCTGGGCCGTCCGCAGGCCTGCGAAGACTGCGCTCAGAACGACGGTGTCGGGGTGAGCGGCGCAGTGGGCATCCCCGAGCGCTTCTAGTCACCCGCAAGCACCGACGGGCCAGGCGGCCCACGGTGTCGTTCTTCCTCGGGGACACACATCCGGGTCCGGCCTCTGGCATCGTACGCTGGGGTCGTGTGGACGATGGGCCTTGGCGTCGGTGACCAGCGGTGGTGACCGTGCTGATCGCCATTGCCTCGTCGGCTCTGTTCGGATCGGGGGTGGCCCTCCAGCAGAGACCGGCTCGCAACGTGCCGGAGTACTACGCGGCCCGGCTCTCGCTGCTGGCCCGGGTGGCCCAGCGCCCGCTGTGGTTGCTCGGCATCGCCGCTGAGCTCGCCGGTTTCGCACTCCAGGTGGTGGCGCTGGGGCATGGCTCGCTGGTCGTCGTCCAGCCCATCATCACGGTCTCGCTGCTGTTCACCGTCGTCGTGGCCGGCGCATGGACGCCGATCTCGGTCACCCGGCGGGACTGGGCAGCGGTGGTGGCCGTGGTCCTCGGCTTGTCGGTGTTCCTCGTCCTCGCTCAGCCGAGTGAGCACAGCCGGGGTCAGGCCTCGACCACGGCGTGGACGATCATGGCCGTCGCTGCGGTCCTTGCGGGAGCGGTCATGTTGGGCGCCGGGTTCCGCAGCGCGGGGCGCCGGCGGGCCGCCCTGTTCGGCCTGGCCGCAGGCGTGGCCGACGCAGTGATGGCCGTGCTCACCAAGGCCTTCGCCCACGACCTGGGTTCCGGGATCGTCCATGCCCTGAGGTCGTGGACCCCCTACACCCTGTGTGCCGTCGGCATCGTCGCCCTGCTGCTCAGTCAGACCGCGTACCAGGTTGGCCGGCCGACCGTATCGCTGCCGCTGATCACGGTGTGTGATCCCATCCTGAGCTCGGCGTTGGGGATCGCCATCTTCGGCGAGGTCATCCACCTCCACGGGTGGCGAGGACCGCTGGCCCTGGGCGCGGTGGTGGTGATGGTCGTCGGTCTGGTGGCGCTCAGCCACTCCGGCACCGTGCTCGAACCCGAGACGCGGGTGACAACCGAGGCCGCCGAAGGTCACCCTTGACCATTCCTGCCGCTCGCGTGGTGTTCGGGCCCGAGGACCGGGCCCGGATCCTCGACTTGGTCGACCGCTCACTGCAGAGCGGAGCTCTGACCCTGGGAGCGCAGGGCGCGGCGTTCGAGGAGGCCTTCGCCATCCGCCATGGCGTCAACCACGCCATTGCCACCTCATCGGGAACCAGCGCGCTGGAGATCATCATGCGGGCCCTCGACGTGGCCGGCCACCAGGTGGTCGTGCCCGCCAACACCTTCTTCGCCACGGCCGCCGCCGCCCTCCACGCCGGGGCCACGGTCCGCTTCGCGGATGCCGACCGGGCGACGCTGAGCGTCTCGGCGGCCAGTGTCGAGGCGGCGCTGACCCCCGCCACCCGGATGGTGGTGGTCGTCCACATCGGCGGCATGATCTGCCCTGACATAGACGCCATCGCCGAGCTGTGCGACCGGCGGGGGGTCGTCCTCGTCGAGGACGCTGCCCACGCCCACGGCGCGCGTTGGCAGGGCCGATCGGCGGGGACCTTCGGTCGGGCGGCGGCCTTCTCGTTCTACCCGACAAAGCTCGTTGCCTCGGGTGAGGGG
>JALZAH010000199.1 GCA_030948425.1 Actinomycetota bacterium | reverse complement strand
TGATCTGCCGCCCGGGCAACCATCCCACCGTCGGCCAGGACGTGGAGGCCATGGTGTGTTGGCTGAGCGACCGTCCCCTCACTCCCGGAACCAAGTTCGCCATCAAGCACACCACCCGGTGGTGTCGAGGGCTGGTACGCGAACTGCGCTACCGCCTCGACGTCAACACCCTCCACAGCGACGAGGCGGCCACGTCATTGGACCTGAACGAGATCGGTCGCGTCAGCTTGCGTATGACGGCGCCGCTGTTCTACGACGGCTACCGGCGTAACCGCACCACCGGGAGCTTCATCTTGGTCGACGAGGCCACCAACGCCACCGTCGGCGCCGGGATGATCCTCGGTTCAGGCGACTAGGAACTGACGAGCCTTGGCCGAGCCTGCGGCCTTGGCAGCCCTATTCGATGGCGGCGAGGCACTCGGCCATCGACTCGGGCGGCACGTTGCGGCAGATGTCGGCGCGCGAGGGGGGCGGCGGAGGCGGCGGCGGGGGTGGTGGTGACGGAGGTGGTGGATTGTTGACGACCGACGAGGGCGGCGATTGCGGCGGCGGGAACAGGGCCGAGAAGTCGATGGGCGCCCGCCCGGCGGAGGGCGGGCTGTCCGGCGGAACGGACGAGCCGTCGCCGCCTGAGAAGTCTGGTTCGGAGCTCGGTGCGGTCGAGCCCTCGCCTTGGCCGGCCGACGAGGTGGTACCACCCGGACTCGACGAGGGTCGTGCCGCGGTGACCGCCGCCGGCTTGCCCGCCGTCGGGCCGCCGGGGCCGGTGGCGGCGGCGTCCGGTGCCGGTGGGGCGGGTGGGGCCGGGGTGGTGGGGGGAGACGAAAGAACCGGAGCCTTGGCCGGCTTCGGTGCCGGCGCAGAGGCCTGGGGAGCGGACACGAGATGGGAGCTGTCGCTGCCGGAACCCCCGCTCCCGGCTCGGAGGACGAACACGCCCCCGACGATGACTGCGGTCGCGACGATGGCCGCGGCGATGAACTTCGGCGCACGGCCTTCGCGCGCTCTCGCCCACCACGGTTCAGCAGGAACGATCGGACCTATCCCCGAGGCTCGTCGAGAACGAGGAGGACCAGTCCGGCTGCCCGTGGGCGGGGCCGGGGACGACGGCCTCCCGTCGACGCCGGCTGCGGCTGCAACCGGTTCGACGCTCGGCGGCCGCATGCCTCGATCAGGGCCAGGCTGAGGCGACTCCACACCCGGCTCGGACGCGACCGGGTCGACGGCCTCGGGGGGTCGGTCGGTCACCCACGGCGAGTCGTCGGCCGCCTCGGGTAGGTCCAACACGATCGGGTCGGACGGGTCCGGATCGGCATCGGCGATGGTGGGGGGCAGGTCGAGGACCATGGGGTCGGAACGGTCCGGCGCGGCGTCGGAACCGTTGGGCGGCAGATCGATGACCATGGGGCCGAAACGATCGGCGACCGCATTGGGGGCTCGCGGTGGCAGGTCGATCACCATGGGGCTGAAGCCCCGCTCGGTGCCGGCCACGACCCCACGTGGAGGCAGGTCGATGACCATGGGGTTGGACGGGTCCGGAGCGGCGTCGGTGCGCCTGGGGGGCAGGTCGATGACCATCGGGCTGAACCCGCGATCGACGCCGGCGGCGGAGCCGACAGGCAGGTCGGTGGACGTCGGGCCGGTGGACGACGGGTCGGTGGACGTCGGGTCGGTGGAGTCCGGGTCGGTGGACGTCGGGTCGGTGGAGTCCGGGCCCGGATCGACCGTGGGTCGGCCGAGGTCGGTGGTCGGTGCGGAGAGTCCAGGGTCTCGAGCGGGGTCTGCGTCGGGCGGGTCGAGCAGGGGCTCAGGGCCCTCGGGCGCATTGCGGTCGGCCCACAGGTCGGCCAGGTCGGCGTCGGGCTCAGGCCCGTCGACCGCGCTCTCGGGCTCGGGACCCCGGACGAGCGGCTCGGACAGGTCGAGACCGGGTCCGGGGAGGCCAAGCCCCGGCCCGATCGGACCGTCAGGGAAATCGACGATCGGCGGGACCAGGCCCGACGGGGTGTCTTCGCCCGTCTCGGCCCCGTCGGGCTCGACGTCGGAGTCGACGTCGGCGTCCCAGAACTGGCCGTCAGGGGTGGACGAGCTCATGGCCTCGGTTGTCCATGACAGGCGGCAGGGTCTGCACCAGCCGTCGATCCGGAAATCTGTTCGAGAGCAGGGAACACGCCGGAGATCTCCTATCCACCCCGCTGGGAACGGCTTGACGGAAAGTGTAGCCGTCACACAGGTGCCGACGCCCGCGATGGCACCGCGCTCAAGGCGACAACGAAGTCGCCGTCGCCGGGCCCCGGGCGACCAGGGCGCGGGGTCGGCCGCTCAGATCGGGGCGCATCTCCACCTCGTCGAACCCGGCGCCGACGGCCATGGCCACCGCCGCCTCCGCCTGATGAGGGGCAATCTCGGCCACCAGTGCCCCGGGCGATCGCAGCCACCGTCTCGCCTCGCCGACGACCACCTCGAGCGCCTCCAACCCGGTGGACCCCGCCCGCAGGGCCGAAACCGGCTCCCAGTCGGCCACCTCCGGGGGAAGATCCTCGTCGGCGGCCACGTACGGAGGGTTGGAGACCACCACGTCGACGGCACCCAGCAGCTCGTCGGGAAGGGCCTCCCACCAGTCGCCGGCGACCAGTCGCACCCTCGTGGCCGCCCGGGTGCCGAGCCCGGTCAGGTTGGCCCGGGCCACCGCCAAGGCTGCCGTCGACACGTCGGTGGCCCAGACCCGGGCGCCGGGCACCTCCACGGCGAGCGAGAGCCCGATGGCGCCCG
>JALZAH010000187.1 GCA_030948425.1 Actinomycetota bacterium | reverse complement strand
AAGTAGTTCTGCACTCGCCGTTCAGTTGGCAGCCCATTGTCGTCCCAACCCATCGGGTACCACACCGAGCGGCCTCGCATCCGCTGGAACCGGGCCACCGTGTCGGTCTGGGTGTAGGAGAACACGTGGCCGACGTGCAACGACCCGCTCACCGTCGGCGGGGGCGTGTCGATGGCGAAGACGTTCTCCGGCGGCGACCTCCGGTCGAAGCGGTAGGTCCCGTCGGCCTCCCAGCGCTTCGCCCAGGTCTGCTCCACGTCGTCGAGTGAGGGGCGGTCGGGGACGGTGCCGGACATGGTCCCGCTACGGTACTGGCGTGCTGCACCTCTACGACACCGCCAAGGGCGCCGTCGTGGCTGTCGAGGCGCGAGTCGAGGGACGCTTGTCGATGTATGTGTGCGGACCGACGGTGTCAGGGGACTTCCACATCGGCCACGGCCGGTTCACCACGGTGTGGGACGTCCTCCGTCGGTACCTCACGTGGACCGGTGTGGATGTCCGCTTCGTGTCCAACGTCACCGATGTCGAGGACAAGATCATTGCCCGGGCCATCTGGGAGGAGCGGCCGGCGGCGGCGGTGGCCGCCGCCTACGAGGTCCGGTGGTGGGCGCTGATGGACGCCTTGGGCGTGCGCCGTCCCGATGAGAGCCCGCACGCCACCGCCTACGTGGCCGACATGGTTCACCTGATCGCCGAGCTCATCGAGCGGGGCCACGCCTACGTTGGAGGCGACGGGGTGTACTTCGCCTCCGAGAGCATCGACGGTTACGGACTGTTGGCCCGCCAGCCCCTCGAGTCGCTTCGCGTCGGGGCCCGGGTGGAGACCGGCGACGAGGCCGGCAAGCGAAGTCCCGTCGACTTCGTGCTCTGGAAGCTGGCCAAGGCGAACGAGCCGAGTTGGCCTTCTCCCTGGGGGAATGGCCGCCCCGGATGGCACACCGAGTGCGTGGTCATGGCCCTCGACCTGTTGGGTGAGGACTTCGACCTGCACGGTGGGGGCACGGACCTGGCGTTCCCCCACCATGAGAACGAGCGGGCCCAGGCCATCGGCATCGGCCGGGTCTTTGCCCGGCACTGGGTGCACTCCGCAATGGTCGTCGCTGAGGGTGGCGAGAAGATGAGCAAATCGTTGGGCAACACCATGTCCCTGGCCGACGTGGTCGGCGCCTGGGACCCCCGGGCGTTTCGCTTGCTGGTCCTGCAGTCCCACTACCGCTCACCGATGACGGTCACCGAAGCCACCTTGAACAATGCTTCTCGGGCCCTGGCCGGCCTCGACGGTTTCGCCCGGGAGTTCGCCGCTGCCCGGGGGGCCCCGACCGATCCGGCGGTGACCGCGGCATTCGTGGCCGACATGGATGACGATCTCAACACGCCCGCAGCGGTGGCTGACCTCTTCGGCCTGATCAGAGCGGCCAGGTCGGCGCCGGGGTGGCGCGCCCAGTCGTTGGCCGCCAGCGTCTTCGAGCTCTTCGAGGAGGCTCTGGGGCTGCCGCTTCACTCGGCGACGTCGGAGGTGCCCCCCGCTGCCGCGGCCCGGGCCGCAGAGCGCGATCAGGCCCGCAAGCAGCGGGATTGGGTGACCGCCGACCGCATCCGCGACGAGTTGGTCGCCGACGGTTATGTCGTGGAGGACGGCGCCAATGGCACCACCCTCCGGGCTCGTTCACCCGAAGGGCCGTCTGCGTCGTGAGCGCCCCGTCGGCCGGGCCATCCTCGGAGTTCGAGGCCGACACAGCGGTGCGTGCACTGGGCGACGGGCGGTGGGTGGCGACACTGCACGAGCGCTGGAACATCGGGGCCAACCCCAACGGCGGCTACCTTCTCGCCGTCGCCGTGCGGGCCATGAGCGAAGCCGTGGACCGGCCCCACGCCCTCAGTGTCACCGCCCACTATGTCGCCCCGCCGAACGTGGGGCCGGTGGAGGTGGCTACCGAGATCGTCAAGGCCGGTCGTTCGTTCGCCACCGTGCAGGCCTCGGTCGTGCAGGGCGACCGCGAGCGGGTCCGTCTCCTGGCCACGTTCGGTGACCTGGCCGCTCAGCGGGGGCCGACCAGGATCACCGCCACCATGCCCCGCATCGCCCTGCCCGAGGACTGCCGATCCCTGCTGGAGCTGACCCGCGAGGCCGGTCGTGTCGTACCCGAGGCCGTCCACCGCTTTGACATCCGGCTGCCCCCGAACAGTCCCTGGGGCCGTGCCGAGCTGGGTGAGCCCTATGAGATCACCGGATGGATCCGCTTCGCCGACGGCACCGAGCCGGACACGATCTCTCTGGTCACCTTCGCCGATGCCTTTCCGCCCACCCTGATCGGTTCTATCGAGACGACCTGGGTGCCGACCCTGGAGTTGACCGTGCACGTCCGTCACCGTCCGGCCCCGGGCTGGCTGCTGGGCACGTTCCGCACCCGCCTGCTGATCGACGGTGTGCTCGAGGAGGACGGCGAGATCTGGGACAGCGAGGGGCACCCCGTTGCCCAGTGCCGCCAGTTGGCCCTGATCCTCCAGCCTCGAAAGCGGTCCTCACCGAGGGTGGGTCCCTCCTAGGGTGGCAGTCGTGGGATCGATCATCGACGGACGGTCGTGGATCAAAGAACGGATTCGATTTCTGGAGGCCGCCGGGGCCGACGACACTCTGGATGCGGACCAACATGGCGCCATCCAGGAGGAGCTGGACCGCCTGCGGTCCGAGGCTGTCGAAGCCGGCCGGCACCGGCGATGGTGGTGGCTGCTTGGGGGTCGCCAACCCTAACCTCGATCCTCGGGACGGCTGCAGGCGGCAGGTCGGACGTGCCCGCCGGACGAGACGCAGATATATCCCTTGAGGTAGGCGAGGGTTTTCCGGGGGCGAGTGCGATGGTTATAGGGGGTCTTCTTGAACGAGGTGGTGCGCTCTCGTTGTCGGATCCGCGGTCCGAGTCCAAGCCGGTGTCCGGGTAGAAGCCAACATCGCTGTAGTTACAGGGCTGTTTCCAATCCCGAGCGCGACGCGGTCCACCACCTTGGTCGAGTGTGACTCTACGATGATCTCGTGTCGTTCAGAAAGATCCTCTGAGGTCATGCGGGCCGGAGCCGAGTACTTCACCACACCCGCGGAGCCCGCCCAGCGCCGCTATGAGGCGCTGCGGGCCTACTTCGTCGACGATGCCACCGCCGCGGACGTCGGAGCTCGATTCGGTTACTCGCCGGCCACCGTGCACCAACTCGCCGGCGAGCTACGAG
>JALZAH010000172.1 GCA_030948425.1 Actinomycetota bacterium | reverse complement strand
CGGGCGCCGATACCGAGACCAGTCCCGACATGCTGCTGGCACCCGGCGATGTGCCGCTGGCCGAGGCCAAACGGCTGGTGGTGGAGCGCTTCCTCAGCCTGCGCCAGGCCGACGGTTCCCTTCCGATCGTCTACAACTGCGCCGTATGACCGGCCCGGGAGGCCGGTCCAGAAGCCAAGCACTGGGACGCCATCGGAAGATGGAGTTCCCGTGACCGACCGTGTGCGTGTCGTCGTGACCGGCATGGGTTGTCTCAGCCCAGTGGGGAACGACCGACCGTCGACCTGGGCGGCCCTGTGCGAGGGCCGCAGCGGTATCGCCCCCATCACCCTGTTCGACCCCGCAGGGTTGCCGTCGCGCATCATCGGCGAGGTGAAGGGCTTCGACGCCGTGGGCGTCTTCGGAGCCAAGGAAGTGCGTCGGACCAGCCGCCCGGTGCTGCTCGGGGTCGCTGCCGCCCGTGAGGCGGTGGCCGACAGCGGGCTCGACATCGCTCCCATCGCCGACGACGTGGCCGTCATCGTCGCCTCGGGCATCGGCGGCATGGAGGTCCTGGAACGGGCGTCGGTCAACTACCACGAACGCGGTCACAAGGCGGTGTCGGCGTACACGGCGATGGCCATGCTCGTCGACATGCCGGCGGGCATGATCGCCACCGACACCGGAGCGCGAGGACCCAACTTCGCCATCGTGAGCGCGTGTGCCTCGGGCTCGCACGCCATCGGTGAGGCGGCCGAGCAGATCCGCCGGGGCGATGCGGTCGCCGCCCTGGCCGGTGGCACCGAAGCCGCCATTTGCGGCGTCGGCATGGCGTCGTTCGGCGTGATGGGTGCCCTCTCCCGCCGCAACGACGAGCCCGAGAGGGCGTCCCGTCCGTTCGACCGCGACCGTGACGGCTTCGTGGCCGCCGAGGGTGCCGCGGTTCTCGTCCTCGAGGAGCGCGAGCACGCCCGGGCCCGCGGTGCACGGATCTACGCCGAAGTGGTCGGGTACGGCGCTACCGCCGACGCCGGCCACCCCACCCAACCCGACGCCGAAGGAAGGGGCTCACGCCGATGCATGGAGCGCACGTTGGCGCGAGCCGGATGCTCGCCGGCCGACGTCGACTACGTCAACGCCCACGGCACCGGGACGCCCTTGAACGACGTGGCCGAGACCCGGGCCATGCACGCGGTATTCGGTGACCACGCCGGTGGCGTCCCGATGTCGTCGACCAAGTCGATGACCGGCCACCTGCTGGGCGCGGCCGGAGCCCTCGAGGCTGTCGTCGCGGTCATGGCGATCCACGACGGTTTTGTCCCGCCGACGATCAACCTCGACAACCCCGATCCGGCCTGCGACCTCGACTACGTGCCACACGTCGGCCGGGAGCTTCCCGTCGGGTTGGCCTTGAGTACCTCGTTCGGGTTCGGCGGGCACAACGCCTGCCTGGCGTTCGCCGCCCACGCCACCTGAGAGAAGGGTTGTTGCCAGCTATGAGGACCTTGCCATGAGCATCGACGTCTTCCTCGACGACGACCTCCGGGCGCTGCGCGCCGAGGCCGGCCTGGTGGCCGATGCCTTTCCGGCGCGCGCCGAGGAGAACGACCGCCTGGGTCGCTTTCCATCGGAGAACTTCGCCGACCTGGCCCGCGCCGGTCTTCTCGACTTGGCCGTCCCGACCGAGTTGGGCGGCCCCGGTGGTGACTACCTGGCCTTCAGCGTGGTGGCCGAACAGATCGCCAGGGGCGATGCCTCCACCTCCCTGTGCTTCACCATGCACTGCGCCGGTGTCGCCGCCGCTCTCGCCGGCGACGACGATCAGCGCCGCCGCACCGTGGACCGCGTGGCCGACGGGGCGGTGTTCACCGTCGTCTTCACCGAGCCCGGTTCGGGCACGAATTTCTTGCAGCCCCAGATGACGGCCACCCCCGTCGACGGTGGGTACCGCCTGAACGGACGCAAGAGCTTCGCCACCAGCGCAGGGGCGGCCGAGGTGGTGGTGGTGAACGCCGTGGTCGACGGCTGCGAGGACGGCGCCTTCACCCTGTTCATGGTGGACCCCAAGACCAACCCCGGCATCGAGGTGGCGGGCGTCTGGGACGCCATGGGCATGCGGGCCAACGACAGTCGCTCGTTGATCTTCACCGACGCCAACGTGTCCGTCTCTGACCGCATCGGACCCGAGCATGAAGGCAAGGCCGTAGTGCTGGGCCGTCCCAACTACATCGCCCTGGGGCTGGCCGTCACCTCGGTCGGAATCGCCCAAGCCGCTACCGACATGGCCGTGGAACACGCCACCACCCGGGTGATCGCACCCGCCCGCGAACCGATCGCTTCCTATTCGGCCATTCAGTTCCTGGTCGCCGAGATGGCCATCGCCACCAGCGCCATGCGCCTCATGGCCACGAGGGCGGCCATCACGGCCGACCGCCAGCCCGACGACGCCGGGGCGATGATGACCGAGGCCAAGGCGTTCTGCAACGAGAACGGCTTCGCCGTGGCCAACAAGGGCCTTCAGGTGGTGGGCGGTCGAGGTTACGTGCGGGGACACCAGGCCGAGAGGTTGGTGCGCGACGCCCGCGCCGGCGACCTCATGGCCCTCACCGCGCAGCAGTGCCGGGAGTCGGTCGGTCGTCGCGTCCTCGGCCTCGACCAGCCCGTCGACCCCGAAGTGGAGGACGCCCCCGCTTGAGCTCGGCCTGACGCCACCTCCCTGTGCGACATCCTGCGGTGCTGACTACTTGGAGAGGACGTTGACCGCTTGGGCCCAGAGGACGTACTTGTTGGTGGCCAGGTCACGGATCGTGGTGATGTTGAAGGCTTCCTTCAGGTGGTCGGCGTCGCTGTCGGACACGCCTTGGAGCGCGGAGACCGGTGCCCCGGCCAGCTCGGCAAAGTCCTTGTCCTCGTAGTCCTTGTCCAGAATTTTCGCAATGTCTGCCATGGATTGCTCCTCTGATCTCGCGACGGACGTGGGAATTTCAACGGCCACCCGCTGGCCGCCGGTTTCACCGTAGTCCGATGTGACTGTCGGAGGTCGGGACAATTCTCAGGTCACGACCTCGATGCGACATCGCAGGCCGGGTACCGCCGCCAGCCGGCCGTCGAGGGTGATCAGCGTGGCGCTCAGGGCCTCGGCGAGGGCGACGTACGCGGCATCCCAGGCCCGAACGTTCGCCCGCAGCTCCCAGA
>JALZAH010000146.1 GCA_030948425.1 Actinomycetota bacterium | reverse complement strand
TGGGCGCCTGCCTGGCCGTCGACCGCCACGCCCGGCCCTGAGCCCGCCAACCGGTGAGCCCGTAGGCCTCGACAGGCGCCTGAGCGTCGAGCCCTACCACCCCTTTGGTCAGGGCGGCGCGCAAGCGCGGGCTCGTCCGGGTAGAGTTGGTCGCCAGCATCTTCGAACCTTCCGCTGACCAGGGTTCCCGGCAGATGACGGTGTGGTCAGGTGGAGGAGGGTCCCTTGTGGTTGGCCGTTTCGGTAGGCGCTCCCGTGTCGCGCTCGGCATCGCTGTGGGCCTCGGGCTTGTTGTGGTGTCCGTGCTGGTCTTCGGTGCTAGCGGTTCCCGCCACGGCGGGACGTCCGGGCCGTCGAGACCGCCGTCAGGGGGGGCAACCCCTTCACGGCCGTCCGGCCCCGCCGACCACCGCGGTGGTGGCGTCCCCGTGACATCTGCACCGTCCACAACGTCGTCCCCGGCGCTGTCCACGACGTCGCCCACGCTCGCTCCTGCGAGCCCTGCGCCCCCCGGGCCGGGCGCACCCGGCCTGGCGTCGCGCCTGAATGTGGCCCCCGACTGCCTGTACTTCCCCGATGGCTCCTCTTCGCCTGCGGAGTACCTGAGCTGGACCGTGGCCGTCCCCCCCGGTGCCTCACAGCACGTGGAGGTCAGCGACGTCGCCCAAGGGTTGGACACCGGGCACTTCGCCAGCTCCACGTCGCTCCTCGCCAAGCAGGCCGGATTGTCCTGGCGGCCCATCACCGCCGGGCAGGCCTACACGTGGCGGGTGGTGACCACCTCGGCGGCCGGTCCGTCGTCGACGAGCGTGACCCAGAGCTTCGTCGGCCAACCCTGTCTGCGAGGCGCGGGCGGGGAGACACCCTGAGCCGGCTCACCGGTCGCCGCGGTACCACGATGGGCCGGTGGCCCGCACCGAGCCATCACCGAGTCCCGGCGCTGTACTGGGAGTCGATGGACGTCGACAGCCGTGGCGCCACCGCGGCGAGGATGCCGGCAAGGTCGCTGCCCCCGACCGTCTCAGCTTGGGCGAGGATGGCGGTGAGGGCATCGAGGGTCGCCCGGTTGGCCTCGAGGATCTCCCGGGCCGTCCGCTCCTGATCGTCGAGGATGCGGCGCACCTCGGCATCGAGATGCTCGAGGGTGGGTTGGGAGGCATCGCCTGCGGCCAGGTAGTCGCGGCCCAGGAACACCTCGCCACGGTCGCGCAGCACCCGCACCCGCCCCAGACGGTGACTCATCCCGAAACGCCCGGCCATGTCCCTGGCCGTGCCCGTGGCCCGCTCCAGGTCCTGCTCAGAACCGGTGGAGGGATACCCGAGGACCATCTCCTCGGCGGCGATTCCGGCCATGGCCACGGCGATCTGTGCCTCCATGTCGGGCTGGGTGAGGACAACCTTGTCCTCGTCGAGCACTGTCAGGTGACCGACGCCCCGACCCCGGGCCACCACCGACACCTTCTCGATGGCACCCGCCCGACCCATCGCCGCCGCCACCACCGCATGACCGGCCTCGTGACAGGCGATGCGATGCTTCTCCTCGCCGGAGAGGACCTGGGCACGCCGGCGGGGGCCGCCCTGGACCCGCTCGATGGCCTCATCGAGATGCTCCCGACCGATCACCTCGACCCGGCTTCGCACCGCCAGCAGCGCCGCCTCGTTGATGACGTTGGCCAGATCGGCCCCGGAGAACCCGGCGCTGCGAGCGGCGACGTGGGCCAGGTCGTTCCCCGGGTCGGCCAGCGGCTTGGACCGAGCATGGAGGCCCAAGATGGCCAGGCGACCGTTGCGGTCAGGGCGCTCGACGGTGACATGGCGATCGAAGCGCCCGGCCCGCAGCAACGCCGGGTCCAAGATGTCAGGACGGTTCGTGGCCGCCATCACCACCACACCGTCCGCCGGGGAGAACCCGTCCATCTGCACCAGCATCTCGTTGAGGGTCTGCTCCCGCTCGTCATGGCCCTGGCCGACCCCCGCCCCCCGCTGGCGGGCCACCGCGTCGAGCTCGTCGATGAAGACGATCGACGGGGCCGACGCCCGGGCCTGAGCGAAGAGGTCGCGCACCCTGGCGGCGCCGATCCCCACCAGCGACTCGACGAACTCCGAGCCCGAGATGGAGAAGAACTCGGCGTGCGCCTCACCGGCCACGGCCCGGGCCAGCAGCGTCTTGCCGCACCCGGGTGGACCCATCAACAACACTCCCTTGGGCGGCAGCGCCCCCATCCGGGCGAACGACGAGGGGTCATCCAGATAGTCACACACCTCGGCCAGCTCCACGATCGCCTCACCAGCCCCGGCCACATCCGCGAACGTCACCGGACGGTCCTCCGAACGAGGACGGTGACGCTTGTCGCCCACCCGGCCGAAGCGCAACAACTCCCCCGCCCCTGAGGCGTCCCGGCCAGACAAAGCCAACAGCAACGTGAACAGCACCGCCAAGACCACCAGGGGCAACAGGAACTGCGCCACGAAGCGCACCACACCTTGAATGGACTGTGCGTCCACGCTCACCCGGGCCCCTGAGCCCACCACCTCGCTCAGCAGCTGGGCCGTGGCGGCGTCGCTGCGGGGATAGGCCGTCCAGAACTGCCTGGCCGGCCCGCCACCCGCCTTCGGTGCCACCGTCCCCACGATCCGAGCGTCCTGATCCAAGAAACGAGCCGAGACGATCCTGTCGTTGACCCCTGCACACGACCCCGCCCCCGCCGGCGCCGGCGCACCGGGCGGCGACGACGCACACACGGCGTCCCTGCTCAACTGGCTCAAGCTGAGAGCCTCGCCTGGCGACCTCGGGCTCAACCAGAACAGTGTCCCCGCATACACCGCCAACAGCACCACCAGGGCCTTGATGAGCAGCCCTGGTCCCGACCACCCCCCCAGACGCCGACGACCCTCTTCCCCCTCGGCACTCTCCTTGGAAGTAGCGTGACCGGCCCGGGGTCGCGACCCCTCCCCGTCCTTCGTTCTCGACGCTGTCATCAACGATCTCCTCTTCTCAACGGTTCATCAAGCTCATCACGGCCCTGCCCACGCTCTTGGTGCACCGGGGTCCTGGCGCCCGATCGGCTCACGGTCGGGCATGCCTGGGTAGGGCCAGACACGGGCCGACCCGCCGGCGGCGGCCACCGACCACCAGCCCGCCTACCACCACCAGCCCGGCCCCTGCAGCCACCAAACC
>JALZAH010000132.1 GCA_030948425.1 Actinomycetota bacterium | reverse complement strand
AGGCCCGGCCCCGTGGGCGGCCCCCGGTGGCCCAGTTGCGCTCGTGCGGCTCGCACAGGGCGGGCTCGGCCCGCTGGGCCCAGCGCACACAGGCGCCGACACGGCATGGCCCGAAACTCGGTCGGGGCCGCGCTGGAGGGTAGTGGGCGTCGCCGTCGACATAGGCGGCCACGGTCTGGCCGTGGTCGCGCGCCGCAGACATGCAGGAGACGCACAGGCCACCTCCTCGCACCGGCCGTTCGTGGCCCGGCGTGCGGCACACCAGGCACAGCCCGCCGCCGACCGGACGGGCCGGCCCCGGCGCCGCCGCGCAGAACTCCTCGAAGCCGGTCTCCGGCGACTGCGCCAGCCAGCGCCTCCGGCATCGTGGGCACAGGCCGAGGCCGGGACGGTGCGCCACCTGGTCGCACCTCGCCGTCAGGCACCGGGCGAAGCCGAACACCGGGTCCTCGGCGAGGGGTGCGAACACCTCCCGGTCGGGGTCCCAGCCCCGGCGCCCAAGAGCGTCCCAGTCGACGAGAGAGCCCAGCCCGCGCTCGTCGACCTCGGCGCTGGGGATGTGGGCGGGACGGGCACCTGCCGGCTGGGTCATCGTTGCTCTCCTTGGCGTGGTCGGGGCCGCCGGGACCTCACCTCCAGCCGCTCGACGGCGTCACGCATCCGCTCGGGGCTGGGGTGCACGTAGCCTGGGTGGTGGTGATCGACCGGTGGCCGAGCAGCTGCTGGACGACGTCGATGGCCACGCCGGCCTCGGCCAGCTCGGTGCCCGTGGCGTGGCGCAGCATGTGGGGCCGGACCGGCCGGCCCAGGGCGGCCTGTCGTCCGAGGCGGGCGAAGAGCTGGCGGACGGCCGAGGCAGTCATCGGCGCCCCCAGCGGGGCGTGGAACAGGTTGACGAACACGAAATCACAGCGGTCGGCCACCGCACAGGCGAGCCGCTCCTGCAGGTAGCGGTCGTAGTAGTCGAGCACCCAGCGGCTCACCGACACCGTCCGGCTGTGGCGGGACTTGGCCCACGAGCCGTTGGGGTTGTCGCGGCGCACGACGTGGAGGTGCGCTCCGGGCAGCCCACAGCCGAGCTGGGTCGACGACGCCATCAGGTGCAGGTCGCTGCGGCGCAGTCCGAGCGCTTCGCCGATGCGCAGCCCGGTGAACCACAGCAGCACCAGCAGGAACCGGTCACGCCACGACGCCGCCTCCTCCAGCAGGGCCTCCCACTCCTGTTGGGAGGCGGCGTCGGGCCGGGCCAGGTGGCTGGCCCGCAGCTGGTGGCGCGGCCTGGCCCGGTAGCGCAGCGCCCCGGTCTCGTCGCGCCGCTCGGCCGGCAGGTGGCGGTCGTCGGCCACCTCGTAGAGGGCGCCCAGCACGTCGCCGGGGACCGTGCCCGCCGCCACGGCGTGCTTGAAGAACTCCCGCACCACGGCCAGGACGTGATTGATGCGCGCCGCGCTCGGTGGCCGGCCCTGTCCCGCCCCGGGGCGCACCGTCGGCGTGGTGCGCAGGAACAGCACGAACCGGCTCAGGTCACGGGCGCCGCCCTCAAGGCTGCGCCCGCTGCGGCCGCACCAGCCCAAGAACGCGGCCAGCTCGCCGGCGTACATCCGCGAGGTCGACTCCGCTCTGTCGCGACCGAAGCGGTGGTCAAAGAGGAAGCGGTCGGCCTCCGCCACCTTCGCGTAGCCGTCGTCGACGACGGTCCAGTAGGCCCGACCGTCGGGCAGCACGATCCGGAAGGCCCGCCAGCTCGGGTCGATCGGCGCACGGTCGTCGGGACACCCGGACACGTCGGCGACGGTATGACGACGAGGTGGCTCTCACGTGGACGGCAGACCGTCCGTCGTGACAGTCGGCGACACCCACCGGTCTGCTGAAAACCGCGGCCTTGGACGCCGGGGTACCTCTCAGGGACGTCCAGATCGCCGCCCGCCATGCCGACCCTCGGACGACCACCAGGTATGACCGGGCACGGAACAACCTGGACCGCCACGCCAGCTACATCGTCACCGCCTTCATCGCCGGAGCGTCGTAGGACCTCGACCGCAGCGCTCCGCCACTGCGGAGTCCGCGTATCATCGGGGCCCCGTTCCGGGTCACCCAAAAGGATCATCCTCGACCGAGGCCGCCTGCTCCTGCTTGTAGGCGTCGTGCTCGGAGGGTCTCGGTCGGGGGGCGCTCCCCGGCGTTACGCGTCACCTGCCATTTAAAGACTTTCGCGGCCACCCCGTCGGCGGTTCCTGCTTACACGGAGGAAATCTGCACGATTGCCGGGTCATCACGCCGTGGGTAGCCGAACACTTACGTCGTGACTTAGCTTAGAATACAATCAGCTCGCTAGCGATACGCATGAGTTCTCCTTTGTCAACACCCTTGACTGATATAAACACGGTCTTTTGATCCGGAACCTCAACCCATTTCAACGATAGTCCTTGTGCGTTCGAGTCAAGGATCGCATCTTTGCCTCTCACCTTCACGAT
>JALZAH010000093.1 GCA_030948425.1 Actinomycetota bacterium | reverse complement strand
CCCTCAATCGCCTGGTGCCCAGTGCCAGCTCACTGATGGACCGCATCGAGTTCTTCGGCTCTGCCGTGTTCATCCCGGTGTTCCTGGTGTCGGTCGGGCTCATCCTCGATCCCAGTGTGATGTCCGATCCCGACACGCTGGCCCTGGCCGCGTTGTTCATCCTGGCCTGCGTGGGCGGCAAAGCCACTGCCGCCACGCTCACCAAGCCCCTACTCGGCTATTCCTGGCCTCAGGTCGGTCTGTTCTTCTCGCTCTCGTCACCGCAGGCGGCCGCCACTCTGGCCGTCACCACCATCGGTCAGGAGATCGGGCTCTTCGGCACCGACCTGGTCAATGCCGTGCTCATACTCATCCTGTTCAGCCTGGTGTTCTCCGCCCTCACCACGAACTTCTTCGCTCGGCGCGCCCAACTGCCACCGCCCTTCGCGGGTGGCCTCGGCGATCGGGTGCTGCTCGTGTCGGGTGCGACACCCCCCTCGGTCGGGACGATCAACGTCGCCGCGCGCCTCGCGGCCGGCGACGGGGGAGTGGTCATTCCCGTGATCGTCATCGGTCGGGGCCAGATGCTGCCGCCCGCCGAGATGGTCACCGCCCTCGAGCGCAGCGTGTTCAGCGTGGGTCCCGACATCCCCGTGGAAGTCCGCCGCGACCGAACCCTGGCCGACGGCATCGTCCACGCCGCCAGCTCGCTGGCCTGCACATGTGTCGTCGTCGCCGACAGCGATGCCTCCGCCCTTCCCGACATCCTGGCGGCACGAGACGACGCCCCTGTCCCCATCCTGGTCGTGCAGGGCGTGCCCGACCAGGCTCGGCGGATCGTTGCCGTCACCAACAGCGACTCCCACGACGAGTCCGTGCAGTTGGTCGCCCGCCGCCTCAACGCCCGGGGGGGAACCGTGACGACCATCGCCAGATCGGCCACCGACGATCTGCGTGACGACGATCTGGTGGTGATGGCTATCGACGTCACAGAGGATTTGCCCCAGAACCTGCGGGCCAGCAGCGTCACCATGGTGCAGTAGGACCCGGCCAGACTACCGATCGATACCGGTAAGTGTCGAATGCAACTACGTGCCGAATGGCTCTATTGGCGACGGCAGCGAGCGTCTCGACACCGGTCCCCGAGCGTGTGGTGTCGCTAGTATGCCGTCCATGTCCACGACGGGGTCCATCGGTAAGAAGCTCGCAGTCATCGCAACAGTGTTGGTACTACCCGGCCTGGCGGCATGCGGGAGCAGCAACAGCAAAAGCGCCGGGGGCGGGGGCGATGGCAACGTCGTCAAGGGCGGAACGCTCATCACCGCCAGCACCAGCACCAGCGGGATCCTCAATCCGGGGGTCACCACCAACGGGTTGGTTCACGGCAACTCGGAGCTGATGTTCAACGGCCTGCTGGCGTGGAGCAAGGACAACCAGATCGTCGGCGACCTGGCCGAGAAGTTCGTGCTCAGCCCCGACGGGAAGCAGGCCGACTTCACCCTCCGTCCTGGCATGACGTGGCACGACGGCAAGCCGATCATGGCCGAGGATGTCGACTTCAGCTTCCGGGAGGCGCTCCTCCGTTACCAGGGTCGGATGGCGTCGTCGGTCGGCGCCGCTCTCGGCGTCACCGGGTCGGGCAACACCGCGGTCACCCCGCCTGAGGCCATCACCATGCCTGACGGTCCCAGCGGCCTCACGGTGAGGTTCACCTTCCGGACCCCCTATTTCCCGCTCTTCCGGCAGATGAACGTCACCGAAGCCGCCATTATCCCCAAGCACGTCTACGAACCGTGTTCGGTGGCGGCCATGGGCGAGAAGGCCACTCTCGGCAACGCCACTGGTGAGGTCTGTGCGGCCAACAACACCCCCGTCGGAAGCGGTCCCTTCAAGTTCGGAACCCGCGACGCCACCAAGATCGAGTTCAACGCCAACAAGGCGTACCACATACCCGACTTGCCCTACCTCGATCGGGTGGTCTTCTTCGTGGTGAACAATGTGCAGGACGCCCTCCAGGCCAACCGCAGCACGTCGGGCAGCGTCGACGTCGGCACCATCCAGGCAAATGCGTTGTCGACGTTCCAAAGCAATTCTGCATACACGGTCACCCAGATCTTCCGCGGCGGCGGCGGCAGCAACTGCGTTACCACCATCGGCCTCAATCTGTGGCCGAAGGGGATGTCGGCGCCCACCATCGCGGCCAAACCCGCCGACTCGCCCTACGAAAGCCCATATTTCGCTGACGTGGCGGTGCGTAAGGCGATCTTCACCGCCGTCGATCGCACGGGGATGTGGAAGAAGATCGTCTTCGGGCAGGGCAAGCTGGCCACGTCTCCCTACGCCAGCCAGCTCCCCGGCTACCGGCCCCAGCCGCTTCCGGGCGACGACGCAGTCAACAACGACGCCGACACGGCCGCCGCCAACGCCCAGCTCGACGCGGCCGGATGGAAGGACACCAACGGCAACGGCACCCGGGACAAGGGTGGCGTGGAGCTGGCGTTCGACATCACCCACTTCGACACCGGTACCGCTCCCGACTTCGGCCGCCAGTTCGTGGCCGACATGGCCAAGATCGGCATCGCTGTGACCGATCGGCCGCTCACCAACGCGGCCCAGCAGCAGTCGTTGGCCGATCGCACCTACGACACCGTGAGCTACGAGAACTGCAACGGTGACGACGCGGTGATCGGTGTCAAGCGCCAGTACGCCTCGTCAGATATTCGGGTGACGGCTTTCTCCAACATCGCCGGCTACCACCAGTCGGCCATGGACGCGTTGTGGGACAAAGCCGCCTCGACCGCCGGGCAGGAGAATGACGAGGTGAACACCCAGATCCAGAAGATGGCCGTCGACGACGTCCCCTACATCTGGATCCTCGAGACGGCCAGCAACCGGGTCTCGAGGGCGACGTGCCAAGGCTTCAACAACCAGAACACGGGCCTCAGCGTGGAAACGGCGTGGTGTGGGAAGTGACGTGAGCGATCGCCGACGCCCAGCGCAGGCGACAACATGAGTTGGGGCTACGTCGTCCGGCGCATCCTGCTGACCATCCCGGCGGTCTTCGGCATCCTCACGATCAGCTTCGGGCTCGTTTACCTCTTACCGGGGAGCCCCGCCCACACTCTCGCCGGGGAAAACGCCGACCCTGCCCGGATCGCCCAGATAGAACAGCAGTACGGGCTCAACCAGTCGCTGCCGAGGCAGTACGGCACCTATGTCGCCGATGTGTTCCAGGGCGACCTGGGCTACTCGTACACTCACGGAAGGCCGGTGACGGCGGTCATTCGCGAGCGGCTCTGGCCCACCGCCCTTCTGGCCGGTTCGGCCATGCTGGTGTCCACTGTTCTCGGCATCGCCGTGGGGGTGGTCGTGGCGCGGCGGCCCTACGGCCCCCTCGATGCCGGTGCCAGCTTCGGCGTGCTGCTCGGCTATTCCCTGCCCACCTTCTGGCTCGGCCAGTTGGCGATCCTCTTCCTCGCCATCCACCTCGGGTGGTTCCCCATCGGGGGCATGGAAGACCTCCGCAACCCGACCACCGGCTTGCAGCACGTGCTCGACGTGGGGTATCACCTCGTCCTCCCCTGCCTCGTCCTCGCCACCGCCGAGGTGGCGATGCTCGCCCGCGTGACCCGCAGCGGGCTCATCGAGCAACTCGGCAGCGACTACGCGCGGACCGCCAAGGGCAAGGGCGTGCCGCGGGGCAAGGTGATCACCGAGCACGCCCTACCCAACGCCCTGCTCCCCGTCGTGACCATCATCGGGGCACGGGCGGGTCTCCTCTTCGCCGGCGCAGTGATCGTCGAGCAGGTCTTCAGTTGGCCGGGCCTCGGGACGCTGCTGGTCCAGTCGGCGCGTGACGGCGACCGACCGCTGATGCTCGGCCTCGTCCTGTTGGTGGCCATCACCGTTGTGCTCTTCAACGTCGTCACCGACCTCGCGTACGCCAAGATCGATCCTCGTGTCAGTTACGGCTGAGCCTCAGGCGGGGGCTTCGCCACCCGAGCCGCCCGAGGCGGGGGAGACCGCCACGCCAACGCGGCGGCCCAGCCCCCGACGGTTGCTCGTTCGCCGCTTCAGGCAGAGCCGGGCCGGTGTGATCGGCCTGGCCATCATCGTCGTCTTGACGCTGGTCGCCATCATGGCCAATTCGATCGCTCCGGGGAACCCGCTGGCGCTCGACTCACCGCCGCTGCGACCTCCGTCGGGGAGCTATCCCTTCGGTACCGACAACCTCGGGCGCAATCTGTACGTGGCGGTGGTGCAGGGCACCCGCACCTCGTTGATCGTGGTGTTCTGGACGTTGCTCATCTCCACCCTCATCGGTCTTCCCGTCGGGATCCTGATCGGCTACCGGAAGGGGCTCCTGAGCGAGGCCCTCTACCGGTTGACCGAGCTCATCCAGGTCTTCCCCCGCTTCTACCTGGCGCTGCTGGTGATCGGGCTCTTCGGTGCCTCGATTCGCAACCTGGTGCTGGTGCTGGCCCTGACGTCGTGGACCGGCCTGGCTCGGGTCGTGCGTGCCGAGACGCTGGCGCTCAAGGAGCGGGAGTTCGTCAGTGCCGCCCGGTCCTACGGCGCCACCGACCTCCGGGTGTTGCGCCGCCACCTGTTCCCCCACGTGCTGCCCGCGTCCGTCGTCCTGCTCAGCCTCACCGCGTCCCGGGTGATCTTGATCGAGGCCGGGCTCAGCTTCTTGGGCTTGGGTGACCAGCATCGGGTGAGCTGGGGTTTCCTGGCCAGCAACGCCTCCAACTTCCTCCAGCAGGCCTGGTGGATGTCGGTCTTCCCGGGTGTGGCCATCGCCATCGCCGTCATCGGGTTCAACCTGTTCGGCGACGGCCTGGCCGACACCCTGCGCCCATCAGGTACGGGCCGGCGGCCCAAGAGGGCGAGGAGCGGCAGGAGCAGGCCGGGGGGCAGGCCGGTACCGACGGTCGCGGTGACACTGGCCGATGCCAAGCCCGACCAGGAACCCCTCGGCGTACCGTCTGCGGTGACCACCGATCCCATCGTGACCACGTGAGCGGAGGCGGCGCCGAGGCCGTGACCGGTGGCCCCTTGCTCGAGGTCC
This sequence comes from Actinomycetota bacterium, assembly GCA_030948425.1. GTDB lineage: Bacteria > Actinomycetota > Acidimicrobiia > Acidimicrobiales > Palsa-688 > JALZAH01. The sequence goes on along the minus strand of JALZAH010000093.1, from coordinate 3,253 downwards.
GCGACCTGCGCGTCACCTTTGATACTCCCGCGGGAACGGTTCACGCTGTGCAGGGCGTCGACCTCGTCGTCTCGGCGGGCGAGGTGCTCGGCATTGTCGGCGAGTCGGGATCGGGCAAGTCGGTGAGCGTCCTGGCCGTCATGGGCCTCCTACCCAACACAGCCGACGTCACCGGATCGGCCCTTTTCCGGGGCGAGGAGCTCGTCGGGCGGTCCGAGAAGGAGATGATCCGGCTCCGGGGCGAGAAGATCGCCATGATCTACCAGGATCCGATGACGTCGCTGAACCCGGTTCGCTCGGTCGGTCAGCAGATCGCCGAGGCCGTCCTCGTGCACCATCCCGACGTGAGTCACAAGGTCGCGCTCGACCGAGCGGCGGAGCTGTTGGCCACCGTCGGGATATCCAACGCTCGCCAGCGGGCGACGCAGTACCCACACGAGTTCTCGGGCGGCATGCGCCAGCGGGCCGTGATCGCCATGGCCATGGCCAACGACCCCGACGTGTTGATCGCCGATGAGCCCACCACCGCCCTCGATGTGACGGTTCAGGCCCAGATCCTCGAGGTGCTCGAGCGGGCCCAGGAGTTGACCCACAGCGCCATCGTCCTCATCAGCCACAACCTGGGGATGGTGGCCAGGATGGCCGATCGCGTCCAGGTCATGTACGCGGGCGAGGTGGTGGAGGCAGGGTCGGTGTTCGACGTCTTCGCCGAGCCCCGTCACCCCTACACCCGGGGGCTGCTGGCGTCCCTGCCGCGTCTCGACGGGGGGCAGGGACGCCTCGAGCCCGTGCGAGGGAACCCGCCCAGCCTGCTGCAGCCGCCGCCGGGGTGCCCCTACCATCCACGCTGCCCGATGGGTCGGCCCTCGTGTGTCGAACGCGCACCCGACCTGCGGGTGGTCGGGCGCCCTGGTCAGCTCTCGGCGTGCCATTTCGCCGAGGAGCTCGAGGCGGTCACTCTCCCATGAGCGCTTCGGTCGCCGACACCCCACCCGACGAGGTCCACCTCCCGGCGCCTCCCCGGCCGGACCTGGAACCCATCGTGACGGTACGCCATCTGGTGAAACACTTCCCCGTCTTCTCGGGGGGCTTCGTGAAGAAGAAGGTCGGTGAGATACACGCGACCTGCGATGTGTCCTTCGATCTCTACCCCGGCTCCACGCTGGGCCTGGTGGGCGAATCGGGCTCCGGGAAGTCGACGGTCGCCAAGTCGATGCTCCGCCTCCATGAGCCCACCGACGGGGAGATCCACTACCGCGATCTCGATGTACGGGCCCTTCGCGGTCGGAACCTGCGCGTGCTGCGCAAGGAACTGCAGATCGTCTTTCAGGACCCGTTCGCATCCCTCGATCCCCGGCTGTCGGCGTCGGCCATCGTGGCCGAGCCCTTGAAGGTCCACCGCTTCGCCGGAAGCGTCTCCGATCGGGTCGGCGAGGTGTTGGCCATGGTGGGCCTCGATCCTGTCCACGGCGACCGCTACCCGCACGAGTTCTCCGGAGGTCAACGCCAGCGGATCGGCATCGCCCGGGCTCTCGCCTTGGAGCCGGCCGTGGTGGTGCTCGACGAGCCGGTCTCGGCTCTCGACGTGTCGATCCAGGCCGGGGTGGTGAACCTGCTCGAAGACCTCCAGGACAGGCTCGACCTGGCCTACCTGTTCGTCGCCCACGACATGTCGGTGGTCCGTCACATCTCCGATCAGGTGGCGGTGATGTACCTCGGGCGCCTCGTCGAGTTCGGTACTCGCGACGACGTCTTCACCCGAACCAGCCACCCATATACCCAGGCGCTCATGTCGGCCGTGCCGATCCCCGATCCGGAGCGCGAGCGGCGGCGCCGCCGGATCGTTCTCGAAGGTGACCTCCCCAGCCCGATCACACCGCCCAGCGGTTGCCGGTTCCGCACTCGCTGTTGGAAGGCACAGGACCTGTGCGCCGAGCAGGTGCCGGCCCTCGTCGACCGGGGCCAGGGTCACCCGGTGGCGTGCCATTTCCCCGACGAGGTCGACATCCTCGCTCAAATGACGGCCGCGGGAAAGACGGAGCCCGGCGGGTAGCGGGCCCCCGCGTTTCCGTGGTCTGGAACCGCCGGTCCAGGTTCATGAGCTCCCAGAGGGCATACTGATAGGCCATGGCGCCGATTTCGCCGTCGACCGAGGCAGCTCCTGGGCGTTCGGCAGCCACGATGGAACGGCCTGCGCCGACCGGGGTACCGGGAATGCGGACCCGGAGACCGCGGGCCGGGCAACGGCCGTATTTCCCCGCCCTCGACGGAATCCGGGCTCTGGCCGTTGGGGTAGTGGTCGCTTACCACGCCAACCTCACGTGGGCCAAGGGGGGCTTTCTCGGGGTCGACGTGTTCTTCGTGTTGAGCGGTTTTCTCATCACCGGCCTCCTGCTGAAAGACGTCGACCGTTGCGGGCATCTCCAGCTTCGGCGCTTCTGGAGGCGGCGCGCCCGCCGGCTCCTACCCGCGGTAGGCGTCCTCTTGGTGGCAGTCGTCCTGCTGGTGCCGTTCCTGGCTCCGGACGAGGGTCACCGTCTGGGCGGCGACATCGCCGCGTCCCTCGGTTATGTCACCAACTGGCGGCTCATCTTCAGCCACCAGTCCTACTTCGAGTCCATCGGCCGCCCGCCTTTGCTCCAGCACCTCTGGAGCCTTGCCGTGGAGGAGCAGTTCTACCTGTTGTGGCCGCTGGTGCTGGCCGTCATTCTCCGGTGGAACCGCCGCCGCGAGTTGCTCGGGGCCTGGATTCTCGCCTTCGCCGGGATCTCCACGTTGATCATGATCCTGCTGTACAACCCCGAGGTCGACCCGTCACGGGTGTATTACGGCACCGACACCAGGGTGGCGGCCATCTTTGTGGGCGCCGCTCTGGCCTGTGTGAGCAGGTCCTGGGCCGGCCGTACCGGCGACGTCGACCCGAGACGGAAAGTGCGGCTGGAGGTGGCGGGCGTGGTGAGTCTCGGCTTCCTCGGGTGGTGCGTGTCCCACGTCAATCAGTTCGACGCGCGCCTCTACCGAGGGGGCTTCCTGCTCGTGGCTCTGGCGTCGGCGGTGATCGTGGCCGTCGGCGCCGATCGTCAGCGAACGGTGGTGGGTCGGGTTCTCGGTATGCGTCCGTTGGTGTGGCTGGGCAAGCGTTCGTATGCCATCTATCTGTGGTTCTGGCCCGTCCTCATGCTCACCCGCGCCCATGCCGACATCGACCTGAGCGGCAACGCGTTGCTGGCCTTCCAACTGGCCATCATCATGG
>JALZAH010000092.1 GCA_030948425.1 Actinomycetota bacterium | reverse complement strand
CGCCACGGCTCCAGGTCGCCGATGATGGCCATCAGCTCGGGGGTGTCGAGGGTCTCCTGGTCGATCAGGGCCCGGGCCAGGGTCTCGAGCGTGGTCGCATGGGCCCGCAGGATGGCATGGGCCCGGGCATGGGCCTCGTCGATGAGGCTTCGGACCTCGGCATCGATGGCGGCGGCAATCTGGTCGGAGTAGTGGGTCTTGGCGCCCATGTCCCGGCCGAGGAACACCTCGCCCGCCGGCTCGGACAGCTGCTGGGGTCCGATCGTGTCGCTCATCCCGTACTCGGTGACCATGGCCCGGGCCCGCCGGGTGGCCTTTTCGATGTCGTTCTCGGCGCCAGTGGTGGGCTCGTCAAAGACCAGCTCCTCGGCGCTACGACCCCCCATGCACATGGCCATGGCATCGCGCAGCTCGCTGCGGGAGTGGTTGAACTTGTCATCGGCGGGGAGGGTGAAGGTCAAACCCAGCGACCGGCTGCGGGCCACGATCGACACCTTGTGGATGGGGTCGGCGTGAGGCAACACGTGGCCGACGATGACATGACCGGCCTCGTGATAGGCGGTGATGGCCTTGTCATGGTCGGAGAGCACCAGGGTCTTGCGCTCCGGACCGGCCAGTACCCGGTCGATGGCCTCCTCGCACTCGCGACTGCCGATCTGGCGGAGGTTGCGCCGAGCGGTGAGCAGCGCCGCCTCGTTGAGGAGGTTGGACAGGTCGGCGCCGGTGAAGCCCGGGGTGCGCTTGGCCAGCACATCAAGGCTGACCGACGGGCTGAGCGGCTTGCCCTGGGCATGGACGTCGAGGATCTTGCGGCGGCCGAGCTTGTCGGGGCGATCCACGGTGATCTGGCGATCGAAGCGACCGGGCCGCAACAGGGCCGGGTCGAGGATGTCAGGGCGGTTGGTGGCGGCGATGAGGATGACGCCTTGACGCACGTCGAAGCCGTCCATCTCCACCAGGAGCTGGTTGAGCGTCTGCTCCCGCTCGTCGTGGCCACCACCCATGCCTGCCCCCCGATGGCGGCCCACGGCGTCGATCTCGTCCATGAAGACGATGGCCGGGGCCGACGACTTGGCCTGCTCGAAGAGGTTCCGGACCCGGCTGGCGCCCACCCCGACGAACATCTCGACGAAGTCGGAGCCGGAGATGGAGAAGAACGGCACCCCCGCCTCCCCGGCCACTGCCCGGGCCAGCAGGGTCTTGCCGGTGCCCGGTGGGCCAACCAGCAGGACCCCCTTGGGAATCCGCGCCCCGAGCGCCTCGAAGCGGTCGGGCGACTCAAGGAACTCCTTGATCTCGGTGAGCTCGGTGACCGCTTCGTCAGCTCCGGCCACGTCGGCGAAGGTGACCTTGGGTTGATCCTTGGCAGCGGTCTTGGCCTTGATCCGGCCGAACTGGCTCAGCCGGCCGCCCCCCTGGGTGGCATACAGCAGGTAGCCGAAGAAGCCGAAGACGGCCAGCAGCGGAAGGTACCCGAGCAGGATCAACCAGATGCTGTGGGTCGGGTGGTCGGTCTTGAAGTCGGGCACGGCCTTGGCCACCGCGGCGGTGATCTGCGGCGTGTAGCGATCAGGGTAGGAGGCCTGGTAGGACAGGTCGCCGGCCAGCTTCCCGGTGACCTTGTCCTGACCGTCGTGGATGGTGGCGGTGGCCACCTTCCCTGCCGCCAGGTCTGCCTGGAACTGCCCGGTGCCGATGGTGGTGGGCGCCGGGCCGCGAAGAGCGATGCCGACGACGGCCAGCACCACGATGATGCCCAGGGCCACATAGGTGATCGGGCTACGGAGGACTCGTCTCATGCCACCCCGCAGGGTAGTGCCCACCTGCGACGTACACCGTGGGGCGCCGGGCCCCTGGTGCTCAGCCCTGCCGCCCCTCGTAGATGGCGATGTGAGCCAGGTTGCGGTAGCGCTCGCCCACGTCGAGGCCGTAGCCGACCACGAAGTCGGGAGGGATGCGGAAACCCTCGTAGGCCAGGTTCAGCGGGGTCGTCTGCAGGCCCTCCTTGACCAGCAGCGCGCACACCTCGAGCGACGCCGGTCCCCGGGCCCTGAGGTTGCGCCGCAGGTAGTTCAGGGTCAGTCCGGAGTCCACGATGTCCTCGACGAGCAGGACGTGGCGCCCGGTCAGGTCGGCATCAAGGTCCTTGACGATGCGAACGACCCCGCTCGTTCGCGTCGCGCTCCCGTAGGACGAGACGGCCATGAAGTCCACCTCTACCGGAAGGTTGATGGCACGAGCCAGGTCGGAGAGGAACACGAACGCCCCCTTCAACACGCCGACCAGCAACGGGGGTCGACCGCCGTAGTCCCTGGTGATCTCCGCACCGAGCTCCGCCACCCGGCCGCCGAGGGCCTCCTCGCTGACCACCGTTCGACCGATCTCCCTGGCCGCCCAGTCCGTCATGGCCGGTCCGGTTCGTCCGCGGTGACAGGCCCGTCCAGCGACAGGCGCCCGTGCGAGCGGCGCACCCGCCGGCCGCCCGCCACCTCGGTGGCCGCCGCTGCGCCCCGAGCCACGGCCAACACC
>JALZAH010000091.1 GCA_030948425.1 Actinomycetota bacterium | reverse complement strand
CGGGCTCATCCTCGATCCCAGTGTGATGTCCGATCCCGACACGCTGGCCCTGGCCGCGTTGTTCATCCTGGCCTGCGTGGGCGGCAAAGCCACTGCCGCCACGCTCACCAAGCCCCTTCTCGGCTATTCCTGGCCGCAGGTGGGGTTGTTCTTCTCGCTCTCGTCACCTCAGGCGGCCGCCACCCTGGCCGTCACCACCATCGGTCAGGAGATCGGGCTCTTCGGCACCGACCTGGTCAATGCCGTGCTCATACTCATCCTGTTCAGCCTGGTCTTCTCCGCCCTCACCACGAACTTCTTCGCTCGGCGCGCCCAATTGCCACCACCTTTCGCCGGTGGCCTCGGCGATCGGGTGCTGCTCGTGTCGGGTGCGACACCCCCCTCGGTCGGGACGATCAACGTCGCCGCGCGTCTCGCTGCCGGCGACGGGGGAGTGGTCATTCCCGTCGTCGTCATCGGTCGGGGCCAGATGCTGCCGCCCGCCGAGATGGTCTCCGCCCTCGAGCGCAGCGTGTTCAGCGTGGGTCCCGACATCCCCGTGGAAGTCCGCCGCGACCGAACCCTTGCCGACGGGATCGTCCACGCCGCCAGCTCGCTGGCCTGCACCTGTGTCGTGGTCGCCGACAGCGATGCCTCCGCCCTTCCCGACATCCTGGCGGAGCGAGACGACGCCCCTGTTCCCATCCTGGTCGTGCGGGGCGTGCCCGACCAGGCTCGACGGATCGTTGCCGTCACCAGCAGCGACTCCCACGACGAGTCCGTGCAGTTGGTCGCCCGCCGCCTCAACGCTCGGGGGGGAACGGTGACGACCATCGCCAGATCTTCAACCGACGATCTGCGTGACGACGATCTGGTGGTGATGGCCATCGATGTCACCGAGGATCTCCCCCAGAACCTGCGGGCGAGCAGCGTCACCATGGTGCAGTAGCCCGCCCAGTGGTGCTCACGGGCTCGGCTCATTCTTACGATTTCGCCCTCGTCGGACACTGCCACTGACGCGATTCCGTGGACCGGAACCTCCGTTCCAGGTTCCTGAGCTCCCAGAAGGCATACTGATAGGCCATGGCGCCGATTTCGCCGTCTACCGAGGCAGCTCCCGGGCGTTCGCCAGCCTTGATCGAGCGGCCTGCGCCGACCGGGGCGCCGGGAATACGGCCCCGGAGACCGCGGGCTGGGCGACGGCCCTATTTCCCCGCCCTCGACGGGATCCGGGCTCTGGCCGTTGGGGTGGTGGTGGCCTACCACGCCAACCTCACGTGGGCCAAGGGAGGCTTTCTCGGAGTCGATGTGTTCTTCGTGTTGAGTGGTTTTCTCATCACCGGCCTCCTGCTCAAAGACGTCGACCGTTGCGGGCATCTTCAGCTTCGACGCTTCTGGAGACGACGCGCCCGCCGGCTTCTACCCGCAGTAGGCGTCCTCCTGGTGGCTGTCGTCGTGTTGGTGCCGTTCCTGGCTCCGGACGACGGTCACCGTCTGGGCGGCGACATCGCCGCCTCCCTCGGTTATGTCACCAACTGGCGGCTCATCTTCAGCCACCAGTCCTACTTCGAGTCCATCGGCCGCCCACCTCTGCTCCAGCACCTGTGGAGCCTTGCCGTGGAGGAGCAGTTCTACCTGTTGTGGCCGCTGGTCCTGGCCGTCGTTCTCCGGTGGAACCGCCGTCGCGAGTTGCTAGGCGCCTGGATTCTCGCCTTCGCAGGGATATCCACGTTGATCATGATCCTGCTGTACAACCCCGAGGTCGACCCGTCACGGGTGTATTACGGCACCGACACCCGGGTGGCGGCCATCTTTGTGGGGGCCGCTCTCGCCTGTGTGAGCAGATCCTGGGCCGGCCGGACCGGCGTCGTCGACCCGAGACGGAAAGTGCGGCTGGAAGTCGCGGGCGTGGTGAGTCTCGGCTTCCTCGGATGGTGTGTGTCCCACGTCAATCAGTTCGACGAGCGCCTCTACCGGGGGGGCTTCCTCCTCGTGGCTCTGGCATCGGCGGTGCTCGTAGCCGTCGGTGCCGATCGTCAGCGAACGATGGTGGGTCGGGTTCTCGGTATGCGTCCGTTGGTATGGCTGGGCAAGCGTTCGTATGCCATCTATCTGTGGTTCTGGCCCGTCCTCATGCTCACCCGCGCCCATGCCGACATCGACCTGAGCGGCAACGCGTTGCTGGCCTTCCAACTGGCCATCATCATGG
>JALZAH010000080.1 GCA_030948425.1 Actinomycetota bacterium | reverse complement strand
GCTCCGGGTCACCCCCGGAGCTGCCCGGCCGAGCCGTGACGGAGACGTCCTTGGCCAGCAGCGGAAGTCGCTCAGAGCCGACGACGAAGTACAGACCCCAACGATCACCGTGGTAGGCAGCGTGCTCGAGCAGGACGACGCTGTCGGCTGACCGGGCCGCCAGGGTGGTTATGGTGGGCCGGTAGCACGATGACAGCCGGACCTCGGCGCCGGAGGCAAACCCGATCTCGGTCACCGCCGCCGGACCGCGTCGGCTGGCTGCAGCCGACACCACCAGGTCGTCTCCCACGAGCCCGCTCAAGGCGTCGAGCATCGAAGCATGGCGTTCAGCCATGCCTTGGCGCCACGCCCGATGGAGCCGAAGATGCAACATGAGGCGCCGGGTGCCGGAGAGATGTGCGAAGGGGTCATCTGGGCACACGGTCCCATTCCTCTCAAGCGGAATAATGGGGATAACTCGCTTCTACCGCATCTCTCGGTACCTTTAACCGCCTTCGACCCGAATCCCTCTGTGCGATCGGTCACAAGACGTCTCTCGGGGAGCGGCGCCAAGCTGGGGCACCAGAGTCCTGGCGCTCCCTCAGGCCGGGAGGAACGCCCGTAGGGCGTCTATGACCGGCTCCGGGGCCTCCTCGGGAACGAAGTGGCCCGACGGCAGCGCCTGACCGCGCACGTCCTCCGCATAGTGGCGCCACACGTCCAGGGGGTCATAACGGCGTTCAATGAAACCCTTGTCGCCCCACAGCACGAGCAGAGGGCAGGTGACGCGGCGGTCCCGGTCCGCTCCGTCGGTCTCGAAGTCCACCGTCACCGCCGCCCGATAGTCCTCGCAGCTGGCCGTGATGGTCCCGGGCCGGGAGAACGCCTCGAGGTAGGCGGCCATGGCCTCGGGGTGGAAGTCATCACCACCGCCGTGCCCGGCGCCCATCTGGGCGGTCAGCCACAGCTCAGGGTCGGATCCGATGAGGCGCTCGGGCAGCGGCGCCCTCTGGGACAGGAAGAACCAGTGGAAGTAGGCCTGGGCCATGGCCAGGTCGGTGGTGGCCACCATGTGGTGGGTGGGGACGATGTCGATGACCGCCAGCGCCGAGACCCGATCGGGATTGTCGAGGGTCAAGCGGTGGCCGACCCGGGCGCCCCGGTCGTGACCCACCAGAGCGAAGCGGTCAAAGCCCAGCTCGGCCATGACCCCGACCTGGTCGGCGGCCATGGTCCGCTTGGCGTAACCGGCATGGTCGGCGCCCCCGGCGGGCTGGTCACTGTCGCCGTAGCCCCGCAGGTCGGTGAGGACCACCGTGTGGTCCTCGGCCAGCGCCGGTGCCACCGCATGCCACATGACGTGGGTCTGGGGGTATCCGTGGAGGGCCAGGACCGGCGATCCACTCCCGGCCACCCAGGTGGCGATGCGGACACCGTCGACGGTCACGGTACGGCGATCGAAGTCCTCGAGGAGCATGCGCTGGTCCTACCCCACCCGCCGATCACTGAGTCACGACCACGAAGTCCCCCGCGCCTCAAGCGGGCCGGGTCCGCTCAGCGAGTCACCCTCCAGCCGTCCCAGTAGGTAATGTCCTCCACCGGAGGTCGACTGGCCGGCTTGAAGTCTTCGCCGGTGTAGTACGCCACCGGCAGCAGGGCGACCTGGGTGACGTCATCGGGGATGCCCAGCAACTCGGCCGCCTCCTTTTCGCCCCGCAGATGCAGGGTCGTCCACGCCGAGCCCAGACCCCGGGACCGCAACGCCAGCATGAAGCTCCACGCGGCAGGGATGATCGACCCGTAGAACCCCGCCGCTTTGGCGTTGGTGGCCCCGTCGGCTCGCCCCTCGATGCAGGGGATCACGTGCACCGGTACCCGTTCGAGTGTCTCGCTGAGATGCAACGCACTCTCCAAGACCCGGCGGTCCTGGCCCTGCGCCTTGTCTGCTGCGTCCCGCAGGTACGCCTCACCGGACTCCCGGTAGATGCGGGCCAGGGCGGCCCGCTTGTCGGCATCGGTGACCACCATCCATCGCCACGTCTGGGTGTTCGACGCCGTCGGGGCCTGCACGGCGAGGCGGAGACATTCGAGGACCCTCTCGGGCTCCACGGGCCGGTCCAGGTCGAGGCGCTTGCGGACGGAACGAGTGGTGGCGAGGAGGTGGTCGGTGACGGCGGAGTCGATCACGGGCGGTCCTTGGCTTCGAGGTGTCGGGGTTAGGCCCGACGCTAGCCAGCCGCCCCTAAGGTGAGCCCACGTGAACGTGCCTCTCCTTGGCCGACTGGTGGCCGCGGCCAGCCTCACCGCCGCTGTACTCAGCGGCTGCTCATCGTCGACGCCTGTCAGCGGCCAAGGCGCGACGCCGGCGGTGGGGGCGCAGCACCCGGGATCGACCGGGGCCGCAACGGTGCCTCCGGCGACACATCCGGCGGTGACTCCCTCGCCGCCGTACCAGGTGACGTTCACCACGCTGGCCCTGGTGGATACCAGCCGCCCTACGGTCAGCGCCGGGAAGACGTTGTCGACGTCGCGGGCCCTGACCACCCAGGTGTGGGCGCCGGCAGCACCCGGACGGCGCCCGCTGGTGGTCTTCGGGCACGGTTACAAGGTCGGGCCCGGTCCGTACACGGCACTGCTGCAGGCGTGGGCGGCGGACGGCTACGTGGTCGCCGCACCGGAGTTCCCCCTCAGCGACGAGGCCGTTGCCAAGACCCATCTGGATGAGAGTGATATCAACAACGAACCGGGTGACCTCCGCTTCGTGATGGATTCCCTGGTGGCGCCGAGCAGCGCTCTGGCCGCCCGGATCGACCCAGGGCGCGTGGCGGTGGCCGGCCACAGCGACGGTGGCGAGGCCGCGCTGTCCGAGGCCATCACGCCGACCCCGGCCGGCGAGCCGAGCATCCGGGCGGTGATCGCCATGTCGGTTTCACCCCTGCCGGGAGCCCCGCATCGGGCCAACCCGCCCGTCCTGGTCACCCAGGGCAGCGCCGCTCCGATCAACGCCTTTGCCGACGGACAACGGACCTACGGCCAGGCGACCAGCCCCAAGTACTTCCTCACCCTGCTCGGGGGTGGTCACCTTCCGCCCCTCATGGCGGGCAGCGCCTGGTTGCCGACGGTCGTCACCGTCTGCGAGGACTTTCTCAACCTCTACGTGGCCGGCGCGGGGACGAGAAGGGCGCTGGTGACCGACGGCAACCATCCGCCGCTCACCACCGTGCAGTCGGGGTAGGCAGTCCTCACGCCAAGGGAACAGTCGGGATGATGTCGGGGGCGCCGAGGCGAGTGGCGTCGGCGGTGTGATCGTCGTCGGCGGACTGCGAATCGCGCTCGGCCGCCACCCGCGCCCGGTAGTGGGTCAGCTCGTTGGCGACATCCTCGACGGACCAGCCCAGGCTCGGAGCCATGAGGCCGGCCACGGTCTCGGCGGCTGCCACGCCCCGATCGAAGGCCTCGAAGCTGATGCGGGTCCGACGGGTGAGCACGTCTTCGAGATGGCGGGCGCCTTCGGCCTCGACGGCGTAGGCGACCTCCACGCCCAGATAGTCGTCGGCGCCAGGGAGAGGTTCGGCGAGCTTGGGGTCGTCGGCGATGAGGTCGAGAAGCTGGGTGGTCATCGAACCGTATCGGCCGAGGAGATGGTCGATGCGGTCGACGTGCAGACCGCTGGTCTCGGCGAGGCGATGACGGGAGTTGACCATGGCCGGCCAGCCGTCAGCGCCGAGGAGCGGGATGTTGGCGGTGCAGCTTTCCGGGTACGTGCCGTCGAGACCGTGCACGGCGGCATCCACCGCGTCTTCGGCCATCACCCGGTAGGTGGTGTACTTGCCCCCGGCAACGACGACCAGCCCGGGTACGGGATGCGACACCATGTGCTCACGGGAGAGCTGGCTGGTGGCCTCGGACTCGCCGGCCAGGAGGGGCCGCAGTCCGGCATAGACACCCTCGACGTCGTCGCGGCTCAACGGAACAGTGAGCGCAGTGTTGACATGGTCGAGGAGGTAGTCGATGTCAGTGCGGCTGGCCGCGGGGTGGGCGAGGTCGAGCGCCCAGTCGGTGTCGGTCGTACCGATCACCCAATGGCGTCCCCAGGGGATGACGAACAGCACGCTCCTCTCGGTGCGCAGGATGAGTCCGGTGTCGCCCTGGATGCGGTCCTTGGGTACGACCAGGTGCACGCCTTTGGACGCCCGGACGTGGATCTGGCCTCGGGTCGAAGCCAGCTCCTGGGTGCTGTCGGTCCACACGCCGGTGGCGTTGATCACCTGGCGGGCCCGAACCTCGATGTCGGCGCTGCCTTCGAGGTCTCGCACCCGGGCCCCGACCACCCGCTCGCCGAGGCGGAACAGGCTGATGACCTGCGCCCGGTTGGCTGTGGCCGCGCCGAGGGCGGACGCGGTGCGGACCAGGGTCATGGTGTGGCGGGCATCGTCGACTTGGGCGTCCCAGTACTGCACGGCACCGATCAGGGCGTCGGAGCGCAACGAGGGGAACGCCCGGCGGGCGGAGCGACGGGTGAGATGACGATGCCGAGGAAGACCCCTGGCCGATCCGCCGCTCACCGCCATAGCGTCGTAGAGGATGAGGCCGGCACCGACGTAGGCGCGTTCCCAGATGCGGTGTTGAAGCGGGTAGAGGAACGGCACCGGTCGGACAAGGTGCGGGCACAGACGCTGCAACATCAGGCCGCGCTCCCTGAGGGCCTCCCTGACCAGCCGGAACTCGAGCATCTCCAGATACCGCAACCCACCGTGGATCAACTTGCTCGAGCGACTCGACGTGCCCGCCGCCCAGTCCCGAGCATCGACGAGGCCGACGGTCAGTCCTCGACTGGCGGCGTCGAGAGCGCAACCAGCGCCGACGACACCACCGCCGATGACGAGGACATCGAGCTCCTCGGTGCCCATGCGCAGCAATGCCGCCGATCGCTCGACCGGGTTGAGGGCGCCCGGGCCGGGGACATTGGTCACCGGCGGGTCTCTCCTTCGCTGCTCCACCCCAACGATCGTTCGACAGCCTGATGCCATCGGCGAAAGCGGGTCTCCCGCTCGTCCTGGTCCATCTGCGGCTCATAGCGGTGTGCGGTGGTGCGGATCCGAGCCAACTCGGCGCGATCGCTCCACACGTCGGTGGCCAGCCCGGCCAGGAAACCTGAGCCGAGCGACGTGCTCTCGATCTGCTCGGGCACGTCGACGGCGATGCCCAGGATGTCGGCCTGGAACTGCATGAGAAAGGCGTTGGCCGAGGCCCCCCCGTCCGCCCGGAGCTCGCCGATGCGGATACCGGCCTGACGTTGCATGGTCTCGATGACGTCCCGGCTGAGGTAGGCGATGCTCTCCAGCACCGCCCGGGCGATGTGCGCTCGGCTGGTTCCGCGCGTCAAGCCCAGCAGGGCGCCGCGGGCGAAGGGGTCCCATTGCGGCGCGCCGAGGCCGGCAAGGGCGGGAACGAACCACACGTCACCGGTGTCCTCGACGCTGCGGGCCAGCTCCTCGGTCTCCGATGCGTGGTTGATGATCCCGAGCTCGTCGCGCAACCACTGCACTGCGGAGCCGGTGGCGAAGATCGAGCCCTCCAGGGCGTACTGGGTGGGTTCTCCCTCCACGCTGGCGGCGATGGTCGTCACCATGGCGTCCTGATCGACGAAGCGCTGATCGCCGGTGTGGCTGAGGACGAACGAGCCGGTGCCGTAGGTGTTCTTGGTCTGGCCCGGCTCGAAGCACGCCTGGGCGAAGAGGGCAGCCTGCTGGTCGCCGACGACTCCGGCGATGGGCACCGTCCCGGCGAGAAAGTCACCCGCGTCGGTCTCGGCGAAGGCGTGCAGGCTTGGATGCACGTCCGGCAACACCTCCCTGGGCACACGCAGCTCGGTGAGCAGCTCGTCATCCCATTCCAAGGTGGCGATGTTGAACAGCATGGTTCGACTGGCGTTGGTGACATCGGTGGCGTGCACCCGACCGGCGCTCATCTTGTACAACAGCCATGAGTCAACGGTTCCGAAGCAGATCTCGCCCTTCTCCGCCCGGGCCCGAAGCCCATCGACATGGTCGAGCAACCACGCCACCTTGGTGCCCGAGAAGTAGGCGTCGATGACCAGGCCGGTGCGATCGCGCACGAAGCGCTCGAGACCACGCGAGCGCATGTCGTCGCACACCCGCGCCGTGCGACGGTCCTGCCACACGATGGCGTTGGCCACCGGTTCGCCGGTCCGTCGATCCCACATCACCACCGTCTCGCGCTGGTTGGTGATGCCCACCGCCGCCAGGTCGGAAGATCGCAGTCCGGCGTCGTCGAGGGCGGCGCCTGCCACCTGGGCGGTGACGCTCCACAGATCGGCAGGGTCATGCTCGACCCACCCGGGATGGGGGTAGTGCTGAGGAAACTCCTCGTAGGCGCGACCGACAACATGGGCATCAGAGTCGAGGATGATCCCCGTGCTCCCCGTGGTCCCCTGATCGACAGCCAGCACATGCGATTTGGCCATGGTGGTCCTTTCCCCGAACCCAACGGCTCCGGTTGAAGGCCCCCTGGGCCTACCCCTCGAGCACCCTACGAGGGTCTCCTGGTACCTGCCACCGGCGACCTGGCTCCCGGCGATCGGGTGTCGGCCGCAGCTGGCACCTGGGTTGATGCCACGGATCGCGCCTCTGCCCGGCCGCTTCCCAGACTGTCACCTGCTCGCCGCTGCAATGATGGCCTTCGGTCCTGCCAACAGCGGACGGCAAGAAGACCGAAAGCCCAGGATGACCAGCGGAGGGAGAGGGATTCGAACCCCCGGAGTCTTGCAACTCAAGGCTTTTCAAGAGCCTCGCATTCGGCCGCTCTGCCATCCCTCCTGCGAGTTCGAGGCTACCGGGAAGGGCCCCCGCCGATGCATGATTGCCCGTTCTGTGTGACGAAAAAGCGCACAGGTACGCTTTTTCGTCACACAGAACGGGGGGAAAGGGTAATGGGCGTCACATCCATCGGCCTCACACCCTGCATCGCCCGGCGGCCGCTACCAACACATGCCCCGCCGTGACGCCGCCCCGGCCGGCGAGGCCGGCCAGATCACTCTGCGAGATGAGTGCGGATCTCGGCGATCCAGGCGTCCGCCGCCTTCCACGCCTCTCCCGCAGCACGTCGGATGCCGGCGCCATCGGCCCCGGCCGCTGGATAGGAACCGAGGTACTTGACCCTGCGGGTGGTGGCGTGCAGCTCCTTCAGGCAGTCGGCCACCACCTCGTCGGCCACGTGGCCCCGGAAGTCAATGACGAAGCAGTAGTCGCCCAGGCCTTTCTTGGTGGACCGGGAGTCGAGCTTCACCAGATCGATGTTGCGGGCCGAGAAGTGGCCCAGGATGTCCTGGAGACTGCCGGGCCGGTTGGTCGACTGGAAGCAGACGATGCTCGTCTTGTCGTGGCCGGTCGGCGCCGGAATGGAGGCGGACAGGGGGGCCACGAGGACGAAACGGGTGACGTTGTCGTCGTGGTCCTCGATGCGCTCGCCGTTCACCGACAGGCCGTAGAGCGACGCCGCCAATCGGGTGCCGATGGCAGCCACCGTCGGGTCGCCGCGCTCGGCCACCAGGCGTGCCGCCTCGGAGGTCGACGATGCTGCTTCCTCGGTTGCGTCGTGCAGGTTGGCGGCCAGCCAAGCTCGGCACTGGGCGATGGCGTGAGGAAACGACAGGACCTGTCGCACCCCCTCCCGGGTGGCGCCGGGCACGGTCAGAAGGTTCTGGGTGACCGGCAGGACCATCTCACCGACGATGCGCAGGTCCTGTTCGAACACCAGGTGATCGAGGGTGATCGGAACTGTTCCCTCGATGGAGTTCTCCAGGGCGGCGAAGGCGTAGTCGACCTGGCCCCGGCCCACGGCGGCCAAGACCTCGGGCCAGGTGGCCATGGGCTGCAAGACGGCATCGGCGACGTCCACACCGCTGCGCAGGGCCTCCTCCGTAAAGGTTCCCGGCGGCCCCAGGAAGCTCACCGTGGCCGCCGGGCAGGCGAGGGGGATCATGGCCGGGCAGGATAGAACCCCCATGGACGCAGCCGCCCTCCGATTGTTGGTCGACGACATCAGCTCCGGCGCGCTCAGTGCCGAAGAGGGCGTTCGCCGTCTGCGCCGGCTGCCGTTCGCCGACCTGGGCTATGCCCGGGTCGATCACCATCGTGCCGTCCGCCAGAACCTGCCCGAATCGGTGTTCGGCCCGGGCAAGACAGCGGAGCATTGCGTGGCCATCATTGCCGAGCTCCTGGCCGAGGAGCACGGCGGGCCCGTCGTGCTCAGCCGGGGCGATGCCGCCGCGGTGCGAGCCGTCACCGGCACCCATCCTGGGGCCACGGTGGTAGGCGACCCGGCTGTGGCAGGCGCCACCGTCGTGTGGCGGCCGGCGCCCCCCCGGGCGGAGACCGTTCTCGTTGTCACCGCCGGCACCGCCGACCTGCCCGTGGCGCAGGAGTGCCTGGCCACCCTGGCGGCGTTCGGGTGGACTGGGAAGCTGATCACCGACGTGGGCGTCGCCGGTGTGCACCGTCTGCTGGTTCATGTCGACGACCTGGCCGCCGCCGACGCCGTCGTTGTCGTGGCCGGCATGGAGGGCGCGCTGGCCAGCGTGGTCGGGGGGATCACCCCGGCGCCGGTGGTGGCCGTGCCCACCAGTGTCGGCTACGGGGCGTCTCTGGCCGGCGTCACCGCTCTGCTCGGCATGCTGGCCAGTTGCGCCGCCGGCCTGGTGGTCACCGGGATCGACAACGGCTTCGGGGCCGCCCACGCCGTGGCCCGCATCCTCGGTCCAGTCGACGTGGGTCCCGCCCGGCCTGTCCCCGTGGGGGGGCCGTGACGGTGACCAGGCTGGCGTGGTGGCACTGCTTCGCCGGGATCGCCGGCGACATGGCGCTGGGGTCCCTGGTCGACGCCGGCGCCGACCTGACACTCATCGAGCGGGAGCTGGTCGGCCTGCCCATCGGCGGATGGTCCCTCGAGGCCGAGCCCGTCCTCAGGGGGGGCCTGGCCTGCACCCGCCTCCACGTGAGGGTCAAGGAGACCTCGGTGATCCGCACCCACGCCCACATCGTCGGTCTCGTCACCGAGGCCCGCCTCCCCGAACGGGCCCGCCGCCGCGCCCTAGACGCCTTCGCCCGACTGGCCGAGGTCGAGGGCCGCCTGCACCATCGGCCCCCGTCACAGGTCCACTTCCACGAGGTGGGGGGCATGGACGCCATCATCGACATCGTCGGCACCTGCGTGGCGCTCGAGGTCCTCGGCGTCGACCGGGTGGCGTGCAGTGCGGTGGCCCAGGGAACGGGGGTCATCCGCTCCGCCCACGGCCTTCTCCCCAACCCGGTCCCGGCGGTGGTCGGGCTCCTGGCTGATGCCGGAGCGCCGACGTACGGGACCGACCGGCCAGTGGAGTTGACCACGCCCACCGGCGCCGCCCTTCTGGCCACGCTCGTCGACCAATGGGGACCGATGCCGGCCTTGACGCTGGAGGCCAGCGGCTTCGGCGCCGGCACCCGGGAGCTCGACGGCGTGCCCAACGCCGTGCAGGTGGTGATCGGCTCGGTGGCCGGCTCCGACCTCGACGGCGGCCAGCCCATCGCCGTGATGGAAACGAACGTGGACGATGTCACCGGTGAGGTCCTGGCCCACACGGTGGCCAGGTTGGTGGCCGCCGGCGCCTACGACGCCTGGATCACGCCCGTCATCGGCAAGAAGGGTCGGCCGGCCCACGTGGTGAGCGTGGTCTGCGACCCGGCCCGGGCCGGCGAGCTACGGACCATCCTGGTCACCGAGACGGGCACCCTCGGCGTGCGCACCCAGCACCTGCAGCGCTGGGTGGCCGCCCGGGGCAGCCACGAGGTGCTCGTCGAGGGGCACCCCATCCGGGTCAAGCGGGGACCGAGTCGGGTCAAGGCCGAACACGACGACGTGGCCCGGGTGGCGCAGCTGATCGACCTGCCGGTGCGCGAGGTCGCCCGCCGGGCCGAGGGAGAGGCGGGCCACCGCCCTCCCGACGATCGCTGAGCGGCCTACCGGTCTGAGCGGCGCACCAGGTCGGCACCCATCCAGCCGTCGAGCTCAGGAAGGCTGCGCGCCTGGCAGCCCGGGTAGGAACCTTCGATGTGGCGCCACTGCCCGGGCAACAGGCCGGCGAGCAGGATCCGCCCGCCGGGGCCGAGCGCAGCAAGGACTGCGGGGGCCAGGGTCACCTGGACGGCGGCGGTCACGTTGACCAGCGCCACATCCACCGGCGCCTGGAGCCCGTCGGCCGACCCGGTCCATGCCCTGACCACCGGGGCGACGCCGTTGCGGGAGGCATTTCCCCGCACGATCGCCGCCGAAGTCGGATCGATGTCGACCGCCTGGACCGACGCGGCACCGAGGACGGCGGCGGCCACGGCCAGGATCCCGCTGCCCGCCCCCACGTCAGCGACCCGGGCGCCGGCCGGCGGGTCGGCGGCCAGCAGGGCGAGGATCAGCCGGGTGCTCGGATGCGATCCGCTGCCGAAACACGGGCCCGGGTCGATGCGCACCACCGTCGGCCCACTGACGGCAACGTCGCGCCACGCCGGGGCCACCACCAGCCCGCCGACGTGCACCTCTTCGGCGTAGGGCCGCCAGGCGTCCGCCCAGTCCCGGGACAGCTCGACGGTGCGCCCGCCGACCTCGCCGGCGACCGTGGTGGCCGCCGCAGAGGTGGGAAATGACGCCACCAGGATGGTCTCGGACCCCTCGGGGCGCAGCTCGACGGCGGTCGCTCCCCGGCCCCACAGCTCTTCGGCGGCCAGCTCGGCGCGCTCGGTGACGACCTCCCAGTGGACGACGACATCGGTGGCGGACACGGCTGCTCCAAGGTGGGGGACCGGCACGGCCCCGATATCCGCCACAATGGCACGGTGTTGCAGGCCCAGGAACTCAGTGTCGAGGTTGGCGGACGCTTCACGTTGACCGACGCCAGCTTTTTGGTCCGCCCCGGTGACAAGGTCGGGTTGGTGGGTCGCAACGGGGCCGGCAAGACCAGCCTGCTCAAGGTGCTGGGCGGCGACGCGGAGCCCGCCGCCGGCCAGGTGACCGTCGCCGGCCAGCTCGGGTTCCTCACCCAGGACGCTGCCCGGCTGCGGGAGGCAACCGGGATCAGCGCTCTGAGCTACGTGCTGTCGGGTCGCGGGCTCGACGAGGCGGCCATCCGGTTGGAGAAGCTGCGCCTGACCATGGAGGAAGACCCCTCCGAGCGCAACGTCAACCGCTTCGCCCGGGCCGAGGAGTCCTTTTCGTCGGCCGGGGGGTATGCCGCGGAGTCCGAGGTGCGCCAGCTGGTGGCCGGCCTGGGATTGAGCGACGACCGGCTCGATCTGCCCATCGACGTGCTGTCGGGGGGCGAACGCCGCCGCGTCGAGCTGGCCCGCATCCTCTTCGCCGGCGCCGACATGTTGATGCTCGACGAGCCCACCAACCACCTCGACAGCGACGCCAAGACCTGGCTGCTCGGATTCCTGCGTTCCTATCGGGGGGCGCTGCTGGTGGTCAGCCACGACCTCGACCTCCTCGACGAGGCCATCACCCGGGTCCTGCACCTCGACGAGGGCCGCATGGTCGCCTACAAGGGCACCTACAGCCAGTACCGCAGCGCCCGGGCCCGCGACGACGCCCGGGCCACCAAGGTCGCTGAGCGGGAATCGGTGGAGATCAAGCGGCTGTCCACCATGGCCGACGCCATGCGCCACCAGACGGCGAAGCGGGCCAAGGTGGCCAAGTCCCTTGACCGCCGGGTCGACCGGATGCAGGCCAACAGGACCGAAGGGCCGGGGAGGGGGGACCGCAAGTACAAGGTGAAGTTCCCCACCCCGCCGCACGCCGGTCGGCTCATCCTCGAGGCCGGCAGGCTGGCCAAGGCCTACGGGGGACCTCCGGTGTTCAGCGATGTCAGCTTCGCCGTCGAGAACGGCCAGCGCCTGTTGATCATGGGTCTCAACGGGGCCGGCAAGACCAGCCTGCTGCGCATCCTGGCCGGCCAGGCCGACGCCACCGCCGGATCGTTCAGGACCGGTGTCGGCGTCGACGTCGGCTACTACGCCCAGGAGCACGAAGGGATCCGTCGAGGCGTCGATGTCCTCACCCACATCCGGGAATCGGCAGCCGTGCCCGACACCGAGCTGCGGGCCCTGTTGGGGATGATGGGCCTGTCGGGAGAGATTGCCCACCAGGACGCATCGACGCTGTCGGGCGGGGAGAAGACCAAGCTGGCCCTGGCCCAACTCGTCGCCGGCCGCCACAACCTGCTGCTCCTCGACGAGCCCACCAACAACCTCGACCCTCCGTCGCGCACGGCCATCGGCAATGCGCTTTCCGCCTGGCCGGGAACGATGATCCTGGTCAGCCACGACACCGACTTCGTCACCGAGCTGGCCCCCGACCGGGTGCTGGTCATGCCCGACGGCACCGAGGACACCTGGAGCGACGACCTCCTCGAGCTCGTGGCCATGGCCTGAGCCTCGCCACCTGCGCCGTCACCTGGGCGCCGCCACCTGAGCGCCGTCAGGGCGATCGAAGCCCATCGTGCGCCACACCGGGACGCCCTGGTCGTCCGAGGCAGCCAGGTCGACCTCGCCGGCGATGGCCCAGTCGTGGTTGCTCTCGGGGTCGTCGATGACCTGGCGGACCGCCCACGTCCCGGGACGTTCGTCGACCTGGAACCACGCCCCTGAGCGGGCGTCCGCACCGGTGCCGATCTCACCGCGCTCGTGTTCGGCGGCGTAGGCGGCCAGAGCCTCGTTCCACGCGTCGTGGTCGAGACCGCCAGGGGCCTCAGCGCCGGCCAGGCCGTCGACGTCGTGGCGGGCGGCCAGCTCGACGCGACGGAAGGCGGCGTTGCGGACCATGACCCGGAAGGCCCGCACGTTGGCGGTCACCGGTGGCGGTGGCGGAGCCGGCTCGCCCAGCAGGGTCGGCTGGGCCTCGGCCACGATCTCGTCGGTCAGTCCCTCCTCCGCAGCTCGGGCCAGAGCCTGCCACTCGTCGATGAGACTGGAATCGACCTGGCGGACCAGCTCGCCCAGCCATTCGGTGACGTCGACCAGCTCGTCGGTCTTGTCGTCCTCGGGGATGGTGCGGACCAGGCCCTTGTAGGCGTCCGACAGGTAGCGCAGCACCAGACCCTCGCTGCGGGCCAGGCCGTAGTGGGCGACGTACTCGCCGAAGGTCATGGCCCTTTCGTAGAGGTCCCGGGCCACCGACTTGGGGCGGATGTTGAAGTCCGCAGCCCACGGATGCTCCACCCGGTAGGTGTCGAAGAGGTCGTAGGTCCAGTCGCGCCGGGGCTTGGGATACTCGAGCTTGTCGAGGACCTCCATGCGCTGGTCGTACTCCATGCCCTCCGCTTTGAGGGCGGTGAGGGTCTCGGTCTTCAGCTTGTTGAGCTGGGCGGCCAGCACCGGCCGGGGATCGTCGAGGGTGGCCTCGACGACGCTCATCACGTCGAGCACCCACGTCGGGCTCGTGGCTTCGAGATGGGGGAGGGCGTCGAGAGCCCACGGGCTGAGCGGGCTGTTGAGGGCGAAATCGGCCTGCAGGTCGCGGGTCACCCGGATCCGCCGGTCCTTGTCGTCGGGTTCGTCCAGGCGTTCGAGGGCGCCGGCGCCCAGCAGGGAACGGTAGATACCGATGGCCTGACGGATGTGACGGCGTTGGACGGGGCGGGCCTCGTCGTTGTCGACCAGGAGCCGGCGCAGGGCCCGGCACCCGTCGCCGGGGCGGTCGAGGACGTCGAGGACCAGGGAGTGGCTGACCCGGAAGTGGGAGGTCAGGGGCTCAGGAGGGGAGGTCACGATCTTGTCGAACACAGCCTGGTCCCAGGGCACGTACCCCTTGGGTGGACCGGATTTGACCAGCTTGCGTTTCCTCTTCGGGTCACCGGCGGCCTTCTGCGCGGCCCGCTCGTTGTCGATGACGTGCTCGGGAGCCTGGGCCACCACCAGGCCGGTGGTGTCATAGCCGGGCCGCCCGGCCCGCCCGGCGATCTGGTGGAACTCGCGGGCGCTGAGCAGGCGCGAGCTCGTGCCGTCGTACTTGGCCAGACCGGTGAAGACCACCGTCCGCAGGGGCAGGTTCACCCCCACGCCGAGGGTGTCGGTACCGACAACCACTCGCAGCAGGCCGGCCTGGGTCAGGCGTTCCACCAAGCGTCGGTACTTGGGCAGCATCCCCCCGTGGTGGACACCGATGCCGTGGCGGACCAGCCGGGACAGGGTCTGGCCGAACCCGGGGGCGAAGCGGAAGTTGGCCAGGGCTGCAGCGATCGCCTCCCGCTGCACTCGGGTGGTCACCTGCGCCGAGGTCAGGGCCTGGGCCTGGGCCACGGCGTTGGCCTGAGTGAAGTGGACGACGTAGAGCGGCGCCTGGTCGGCCCGGAGCAGGCCCTCGATGGTTTCGTGGAGAGGGACGCGGGCGTACTCGAAGCTGAGCGGGACGGGCCGGACTGCCGAACGGACCACCGCCACCGGTCTCTGGGATCGTCGAGCCAGGCCCTCTTCGATGTGGGCGGTGTTGCCGAGCGTGGCGGACATGAGCACGAACTGGGCGTTGGGAACCTCGAGCAACGGAACCTGCCACGCCCACCCCCGCTCCGGGTCACCGTAGAAGTGGAACTCGTCCATGACCACCTGGTCGATGGGAGCGTCCGCTCCCCACCGCAGAGCCATGTTGGCCACGATCTCTGCGGTGGCGCAGATCACCGGGGCGTTGGGGTTGATAGAGGCGTCACCGGTGAGCATGCCCACGTTGGCGGCGCCCAGGTCGGCGCACAGGGCGAAGAACTTCTCCGACACCAGGGCTTTGATCGGGGCCGTGTAATACGAACGCCGACCGCTGTTGAGGGCGGCCACGTGGGCGCCCAGAGCGATCAGGCTCTTGCCTGAACCCGTCGGGGTGTTGACGATCACGTGTGACCCGTCAAACACCTCGAGGAGGGCCTCTTCCTGGGCCGGGTAGAGCGTCAGGCCCCGCTCCGCGGTCCAGGTGACGAAGGCCTCCAGGGCATCGTCGGGATCGTGGGCGCCCGAGATGGTGAGGCGTGCGGGTGGGGCGGCCGGGTCGAGCATGGAGTCACCACTGTGCCGGACAGGCACCACTGAGCCGGACAGGCACCACTGAGCCGGAAAGGCGCCACTGAGCCGGACAGGCGCCACGATGTGCCGGACAGGGCCGTGATCGAGGTCCCTCGGCTCCGTCGGTTCATGCGGACCAGGGGGACAGGTGACCGCAGTAGCCTGCGGACAAGTGACCGCCGACGCGTCCCGTGCCGACCTCGATCTGGCCCTGCTCCTGGCCCACCGGGCCGACGAGGTGACCATGGCGGGATTTCGCCGGGTCGACCTCCACGTCGAGACGAAACCCGACCTGACCCCGGTGAGTGAGGCCGACCAGTCCGCCGAGAATGTCATCAGGGCCGGGGTGGCCGAGGCCCGTCCCGGTGACGCCGTGTTGGGTGAGGAGTACGGGACGACGGGCGGCGGGAACCGGCGGTGGATCGTCGACCCCATCGACGGGACCAAGAGCTATGTCAGGGGCGTGCCGGCGTGGGCGACGCTCATCTCCTTGGAGATCGATGGTGTCCAGACGGTCGGCGTGGCGTCGGCGCCGGCGCTGGGGCGGCGCTGGTGGGCGGGCCGGGGCCTGGGCGCCTACGCCGGGGCGCCCGGCTCATCGGGGGTTCCGATCCGAGTCTCGGCGGTGAAGGACCTCGCCGGGGCCCAGCTATCGGGCTCCACTCTGTGCAACTGGGAGTCCCATGGCGGCGTGGGCCGGGTCCTGGCTCTGGCCATGCGCTGCTGGCGGGACCGCGCTTTCGGCGACTTCTGGTCACACGTGCTCGTAGCCGAGGGGGCCTGTGACATCGGCCTCGATCCCATCGCCAACCTGTGGGACCTGGCCGCCCTCCAGGTCATCGTTGAGGAGGCCGGGGGACGTTTCACCGATCTCGCTGGAGTGAGCCGGCCCGACGGCGGGTCGGCGGTCAGCACCAACGGGCTGCTCCATCACGAGGTCCTCGGCCTGCTTACCGGCAACGCCGGGCTCACCCCGCCGGACGGCTGAGCAGGCTGGGCTTGTGGCCGGTCGGGGGTCACGACCGGCTGAGTTGGCCGGCTTCTGGTGGGCCGGCTGCTGGTGGGCCGGCTGCTGGTGGGGCTACTCGGTCGAGCGCTCGGCGGACCGTGGCCAGCACCCGCTCGCCGTCCTCGGTGACGTCCTTCCAGGTGAACACCAACACGGTCCACCCGAGGCGAAGCAGCTCATTGCGCCTCCGGTGGTCCCGGCTCATCGCCTCAGGATCAGCGTGGTAGGCGAAGCCGTCCACCTCCAAAGCCAGGCGGCTGGTGAGCCGGACATCCAGACGATAACGGCCCTCGGTGCCGAGCACGTCCACCTCGACGCCCCAGGGTCGGATGCCGCCCCGGGCGAGCAGACGCAGGACGCGACTCTCGAGCACACTCGGGTGGGGAGCGCCGAGATAGCCGCGTTGACGAAGGGCCTGGCGGAGCTGACCGGTGCCCGAACGACCTCGCCACGGACGCCGGTCCAGTTCGGTGGCCAAGCCGTCCACGGTGAAGCGTCGCAGGGTGAGGCCGTGGTCGACCGCCTCATCGAGGCTCGGCCGCGCACACACACCCGCCAGGTCAATGACGGTGCGCACGGGATTCGTGCAGGGGATCCCCTGCCAGGTCGGCGTCGGCGCCGCAAGGTCCCGAACACGGTGGATGACCACGCCTGTTCGCCGTCGCCCGGCGGTCGCTGGCACGCTCACCGTTGGGTGGCTCGGCGGATGGGCAAGCAGGCCCCATAGCCAGGCCGCCGACTGGTGGGACGCTCGGCCACCCGTCGCCAGGCAAGCGGCGAGGAGCGCGGCATGCGCCGTGAGCGGACTGCCGCTGAGGAGATAGACGCCCGGGTGCATCCTCTGCCAGGCGCCGGTGGTGACGGCTCGCGTTATCTGAGATGGCGTCATACCCTCCGCCGACGCCTGCGCCCTGGTGATGAGGCCGTGTTGACGGCTGAAGCGATCCGATAGCCCAGACGGCATGTATCTCATGATGTTTTAAGTCTATCCATGTGTTGCTGAGAGGTGAGGTCGGGGCGCGCCCGGGGATCCCGCCTCCTTGGAAAGGTGAGCCTGGCTAACTGTGTTACGAAAAAGTGCACCTGTGCGCTTTTTCGCTACACAGAACCGGTCGCCGCCCTACCGAGCGCCCGCCGAGGCGCCCCACGGGCCCCCCGGTGAACCGCCCGCCCGCCCCGCCCGGTGAGCCCACCCCCCGCCGGGCCGCCTCCCTCCGGCCCCACCCGGGTACGGTCGAACCATGGGTTCCTATATCGCTCCTGGCGTCTTTGAGATCGACACCCTTCTCGGCGGGTGGGAGAAGATGACGGCGGGCTACCTCATCGAGGGGCCCTCCCCGGTTCTGGTGGAGACGGGCAGCCAGAGCTCGGTGCCGGCCCTGCTCGCCGCTCTGGACGAACACGGGGTGTCACCCGACGCCCTGGCCGGGGTGGCGGTGACGCACATTCACCTCGACCATGCGGGCGGTGTGGGGGACGTGGCTCGGGCCTTTCCGAAGGCGACGGTGTACGTCCACGAGCGGGGGGCTCGCCATCTGGTCGACCCCGGTCGGTTGGTGCGCTCCGCCGCTTTGGTCTACGGCGACCTGCTCGACTCTCTCTACGGCCGGTTGGACCCCACGCCGGCTGAGCGGATCCATGTGCTGGACGACGGCGAGGAGATCCAGATCGCGCCGGGGCGGACCCTGACCACCATCGACTCGCCGGGCCATGCCAAGCATCACCTGGCCCTCCATGACAGCGAGAGCGGGATCATCTTCGCCGGCGACGCCGTCGGGGTCAGGCTGCCCGACAGTGGGGTGCTGCGCCCGGCCACCCCGCCGGCCGACTTCGATCTGGACCAGGCACTGACGTCTCTGCAGAGGTTCCGGGACCGCACACCCCAGGGGGTGGCTCTGGCGCACTACGGCCTGTTGCCGGACCCGGCGGGGATGCTCGAGGAGGCTCAGGACACGCTGCGCCAGTGGGCCGACGTCGCCGAGAAGGCGTGGCGGGAGGAGCGCGACATCGCTGAGGCCCTGGAGGCGGCGTTCGGTGATGCCTTGAGCGACGCCCCAGCCGAGCATCGGGAGAAGTTGGAGACCCTCAACGGCATCCATTCCAACGCCGCCGGTCTCAAGCGGTGGCTGGAGACCACGAAGGCAGGGCCCAGCGATCACGCCCACTCGCACTGAGCTGGGTCCTACGCCGGCGCCGGCTCCGCCCCCTGCAGGTACTGGGTGTGGTACAGATCGGCGTAGATGCCGCCCATGCCCACGAGTGCGCCGTGCGTGCCCCGCTCGACGATGCGACCGCCGTCGACCACCAGGATCTGGTCGGCGGCCTGGATGGTGGAGAGGCGATGGGCGATGACGATGGAGGTGCGCCCCACCAGGGCGGCGGCCAGTGCCTGCTGGACGAGCAGCTCGGTCTCCGAATCGAGGTGGGCGGTGGCCTCGTCGAGGATGACGACCGCCGGGTTCTTCAGGAGTACTCGGGCAATGGCGACGCGTTGTTTCTCACCGCCGGAGAGGCGGTGTCCCCGCTCGCCGACGACGGTGTCGTAGCCGTCGGGGAGGGACTCGATGAGGTCGTGGATGCGCGCCGCCCGGCAGGCGTCGACGATGCCCGCGTCGGTGGCTTCGGGGCGGGCGTAACGCAGGTTGGCGGCGATCGAGTCGTGGAAGAGGTGGGCGTCCTGGCTGACCACGCCGATGGCGCCGGCCACGCTGGCCAGCGTCAGCTCACGGAGGTCGACGCCGTCGAGGGTGATGGCCCCTTCGTTGACGTCGTAGAGCCGGGGGAGGAGCCCGGCGAGGGTGGTTTTGCCCGCCCCGGAGTGGCCGACCAGGGCGGTCATGGTCCCCGGTTCGGCAACGAAGGATACGTCACGTAGGATCCACTCGTTGACTCTTGCGTCGGAACCGGGGTCGTCGAAGTCGGGGGTGGATGCCGTTTCGAGTGACGCCACCGAGACCTCGGAGGCGGAAGGGTAGCGGAACCACACGCCGTCGGCCTCGACCCGTCCCTGCACCGGGGTGGCGGTAGGGACGGCGTCCGGTCGGTCGGCGACGGCCGGGGGCGTGTCGAGGACCTCGAAGACCCGGTCGAAGCTGACTGCGGCGCTGAGCACGTTGACCCGGGTGGTGGCCAGGTCGGTGAGCGGGGAGTACAGCCGGGTTACGTAGGCGGCCAGGGCGACGATGGTGCCCACCGCCAAGGAGCCGGTGGCTGCCTCGCGCCCACCCACCCAGTAGACCGCGGCAGTGCCGACGGCACCAACCAGCGACAGGGCGGCGAAGAGGTAGCGACTGATGAGGGCTCGGCGGATCCCGGCGTCGCGGACGCCGCCGGCCCGGCTGGCGAAGGTCGCTGCCTCCTGGTTGGGGCGGCCGAACAACTTGACCAGGAGGGCGCCGGACACGTTGAACCGCTCGATCATGGTGGCGCTCATGTCGGCGTTGAGCACCATGCGCCGCCGGGAGACCGCCGAGATGTGACCAGCCATGACGCGATCGAGGATGATGAAGGGGGGCAGAACAAGCAGGGCCAGGGAGGTGATCTGCCAGGAGAGGACGAACATCGGTGCCAGGGTGGCGACCAGGGTCAGGACGTCAGAGACGACCGAGGCCACGGTGCCGACGGCGTTCTGAGCGTCGAGCACGTCGTTGGTCAGCCGGCTCATCAACGAGCCGGTCTGGGTCCGGGTGAAGAATGCCACGGGCATGCGCTGGACGTGATCGAACAGGGCGACCCGCAAGTCGTAGATGATCCCCTCGCCGATCACCGAGGCGAACCAGCGGTTGAGCAGGGACAGGGCGGTGGTGGCCAGGGCCAGACCGATCATCCCGGCGGCCAGGAGATCCACCTGGCCGAGCCCGTGATGGTGGATGATGCCGTCGATGAGGCTCTTGACCAGCAGCGGAGGGAGGGCCCCGATCCCGGCGGTGACCATGATGATGACCAGGTAGATAGCCAAGCGGGGTCGATAGGGAGCCAGGAAGCGCCAGACGCGCTTGAGGGTGCCCCGCTGCACCTTGGCATTCTTCAGCTTCTCGGGGTCTGGGCCCCCTCCTCGATATCCCCGCACCCTAACTCCCTGGTTCTCGGCTTAGTAATGTTGTAATCGCTAACGGTCGGCTGAGTTCGTTTGTTCCCCGCGTGGCGGTCGTCGGGCCCCCACCGGCCGGGGGGCGCGTAGCATCCAGTTCGTTCCCTTGCTGGCGAGCTCTGAGCCCCGACGAGACTTCCTGGTCCTGTTCTCGGGCAAGGCCCCGGGACCGGGCCCTCAGTGGCCTTCTGAGACGACCATGGTGGCGCCACCGGTGGCGAAGTTGGCCACATCGCCGCCCGCCGCCCCGCCCTGTTCCGATGTCATCGCTGCGGCCATGGCCTCGGGGCTCTTCCACTCCAACTCGGCGGTGAGGAAGTACGGCGGGTCCTCGCCGGACAGCCCGGGAAGGCACTTGCCCCAGGTGAACCGGGTCATGTCGGGGATGGCCTGGGCCAGCGGTACGTGCGTGTTCTCGTAGTGGTTGAGAAACGCCTGGGGATCCGTGGGGTGACCGTAGAGCACGGTAAGCCTGACCATGACGGCCACCGTACTCTCAGACGGCGTGGCCTGCCCGTCCCCGCCGGAGGGGGTTCACGCCTTTGACCTTGGTCCGTTCACACCGGGTGGACGGGCGTGTTCGGGCCCCGGCCAGGTGTCATCAGGCCGAGGCGGCCGGGGCGGGGGCAGGGCCGAATGTCGACGGGCCGGGTGTCGACTGGCCGGGTGTCGACGGGCCGGGCAGGGACGGCATGACTCGGGCCGGACCATGGTGGATGCGGCCACGGCCGAGCCCCTCGTCGGCAGCCGCCGCCTTGGCGTCGGAGCGGGCCTTGACGAGGTCACCGAGTGCCGTCTTGGTGGTGCTTCGGGCCTGCTCCAACAGGTGCCGGTCGCCGTTGAACTGCGCCGGGGTGTAACCCTCGAGCGTGGTGGGCAGGCCCTTGGTGGCTGAGGTGGCCGAGCTCACCTGATTCGCCAGGTCAGCCAGCAGCGGCTGGACCTGGGCCTGATTGGCCGGCGTCTCCATGCTGGAGATCCTCGCCGCCACCTTCGTGAGACGGGGACCTGTGGTGACGGTTATCCGGTCAGCGACGACCACCAGGCGGGTGACCGGCAGAGCCAGGCGGTACACGCGGTAGCCGGCGAAGATCTGCCCGTAGTCGGTCTTGGCGGCCGGTGCCGTGGTGTCGCCGGCGATCTTGTGGCCCAGCCGCTGGAGACCTGAGGCCGCGGCCTGAAGGCTGCGCACGAGCGCGGCCTGGTCACTGGCCAGGCCACCGGCCTTTTGGACCTTGGCCACGGCGGCGGTGAGCGACGTCACCCGGTTCGAGATGTCGGTGGCCGAGGCCGCCTGGATCTGCTGCAGGGTGGCGTGGGCGGGAAGCTTCACCGTGGCCGAATGTGCGCTCCGGTGGGGGGCGGTCGTGGGCGCTGGTGCCGTGGTGGTGGAGCCGGTGGCGAAGGCGACACCGGTTCCGATGCCGGTAGCGGCGATGACGGCGGCCGCCACTGCTGCGGTGGAACGAAGGGGGGAATGACGCACGGTGACTCCTTGGTACGGGCGCTGCGACAGGACCATGGTGGCCACCGTTGGTGAGTACCTGATGATGCAGATCTGAACAAGGTGTGAGGCGCCACTCCCCTGTTGGGGTACGCCGGCGATGTCGCCCCCTACGGCTGGGCCCTGGGACGCCGGGCGCGGGACCGGCGCCTGCCGCCCGTCGATGGTAGTGGGTCGATGGCGGCCTCGAACACGGCGGCGACCTCGTCCTCATAGAGGGTGGCGGTGCCGCCGCCCAGTTGGACCACGGACATGAGCAGCGACAACATGATGGCAACGACTCCGTTGGCGATCCTGACCGGGTCGATATCGGAACGTACGGACCCATGGCGTTGTTCGGTGCGGAGCCGTTCGGCGAACGCCTTTCGGAGCTCGGCCAAGGCCGGGGTGTCGAGGACGCGGTCGGTCACGTCAGGCTCGAGACCGGCGAGCAGTCGGCGGGCCAGCGGTCGATGTTCGAGCGCCCCGATGAGGGTGACGATGAGCGTGCGTCGCCAATCCTGCACGTTGGGCTCGGAAATGGCGCCAACAAGTCCCTCCTGGATGACCGCAGCAGCGTCCTCGTCAACTGCGGCCAGGAACAGGGCCTCCTTGTTCGGGAAATAGGCGTAGGCAACCGTGCCGCCGACCGAGGCGTCCCGGGCGATGTCGGCGACCGATGTCGACCGGTAGCCCTCGCGGCCGAATCGGGCAATGGCGGCGTCAAGGATTGCGCGTCGCGTGAGCGCGCCCTTGGTGTGCACCAGTCCGTCCGGCTCAGCTGCCATCACGGTCCAGGATAGCAAAATTGATGACTTGAGTATAATGCTCAAGTCATTTAGCTTGTTGGTCACGACATCTCCGGGAGACAACACTCGATGACGACCACCCGCAGCTCCGACCGTAAAGTCCCGACCCGTCGCATCTCCTTTGAGGAGGCGCTCCGCGACGTGCCCAGGCACTTCGCTGCCGATGGCGACCTGCTCCAGAGTCACCTCGCCGCAGCGCTCTCGGCCGTGTTCCCCGACGGAGAGGACTTCTTCGTTCGCTCGGTGCGGCATTTCCGTGACCAGATCACCGAACCGGAGCTGAGGCGTCAGCTCACTGGCTTCATCGGCCAGGAGGCTATGCACGGCCGGGAGCACCGGGCCTTCAACGATCGCCTCGACGAGCTCGGCTATCCGACGAAGCGGGTGGAGCGACAGACGAAATGGGTACTCGGTTTCCGTGAGCGACTGCTGCCGGCGAAGTCCAACCTGGCCGCCACCGCCGCCCTGGAGCACTTCACCGCTACCCTGGCCGAGCTTGTGCTCAGCAACGACGAGGCCCGGGCCCTCTTTGGCCACCAAGCCGTCGAGGACCTCTTCGTATGGCACGCCCTGGAAGAGTCCGAGCACAAAGCTGTCGCCTTCGACGTCTACAAGGCCGTTGGTGGCACCGAGCGCACGCGGGTGATGACGATGAACTTCCTCCGCTTCGCTTTCGTCGCCTGGACGACCGTGCAGGTCGCGCTGTCCCTGCTCGCCGACCCGGCGACATACCAACCAGGTAATCTCCGCCGGAGTTGGCGCGCGTTCCGGCGCTCTCCGCTCATGAGCCAGGCTCTGTGGGCCCAGCTGCGCGACTACAACCGCCCTGACTTCCACCCCGACGATCGCGATACGACCGAGCTCGTCGAGCGTTGGCGCAATGTGCTGTTCGGTGAACACGGCAGCCTGAACGACAAGCTCGCCGGCTCGACGACATGAAGGAGATGACGACTGCGGAACACCTCGATGTCCTGATCGTCGGTGCCGGCCTGTCGGGGATTGGCGCCGGCCACTACCTGCAGACGCAGTGCCAGTGGGCCTCCTACGCCATCTTTGAGGCACGCCAAGAGATCGGGGGCACGTGGGACCTGTTTCGCTACCCGGGCATCCGCTCCGACTCGGACATGTTCACCCTGGGTTACTCATTCCGACCCTGGGACGGCGAGAAGTCGATCGCCGACGGCGAATCGATCCTGCAGTACATCAAGGACACGGCCATCGAGTCCGGCGTTGACAAGAACATCCGCTTCGGACACCGGATCGTTCGGGCGGACTGGTCCACGGCCGAAGCGTGCTGGCACATCACCGCCGAGCGGAATGACACCGCTGAGCTGGTTGAGGTCACCTGCGGCTTCCTCTTCTCGTGCAGCGGCTACTACCGCTATGACCGCGGCTACCTGCCGGACTTCGCCGGTATGGAACGCTTCGCCGGCCCCATCGTGGCCCCCCAGGCGTGGCCCCAGGAACTCGACTATGCCGACAAGCGGGTCGTCATCATCGGCAGCGGTGCCACCGCCGTGACCCTCGCTCCTTCCCTGGCCGCCACGGCCGAGCACGTGACCATGCTCCAGCGCTCGCCGACCTACATCGCCTCCCTGCCCGCCAAGGACCCTGTCGCCGACCTGCTCCGCAACGTGCTCCCCGAGCGGTGGGCAGGCCCGGCCGTCCGCTGGTTCAAGGCTCTCACCACGCAGGCCTCCTACGTGGTGAGCAAGCGTCGGCCGGCGCTCGTCAAGTGGATCCTGCGCAAGCAACTCGAGCTTTTGCTTCCGACCGGCTACGACATCGACACCCACTTCACGCCCCGCTACAACCCGTGGGACCAACGACTCTGCGTCGTTCCCGACGGGGACCTTTTCAAGGCGATCAAGCGGGGCAGCGTCTCGGTGGTCACTGATCACATCGACACGTTCACGGACAAGGGCCTCCGGCTCCAGTCGGGCGACGAGCTCGAGGCCGACATCATCATCACCGCCACGGGCCTCGACCTGCTCTTCATGGGCGGCATCGCCCTGTCGGTCGACGGTGAGCCGGTCGATCTGCCGAGCAAGTTGACCTACAAGGGCATGATGCTCGAGGGGGTGCCGAACCTGGCTATCGCCATCGGCTACACCAACGCATCGTGGACGCTGAAATGTGACCTCACCTGTGACTATGTCTGCCGTCTGCTCAATCAGATGCACGCACGCGGTGTCCGTCAGGGCACGCCCGTCAACAGCGATGCGTCGGTCATTGCCCAGCCGCTCCTGGGTCTGACCTCAGGCTACGTGTTGCGCTCCGCCGAACACTTCCCCAAGCAGGGTTCCAGGTATCCCTGGCAGGTTCACCAGAGTTACCTGCGTGACTACCGGGCACTGAAGATGAGGGGCATCGACGATCCCGCCATGGTGTTCTCCAACCCCAAGGTCGAGACCGCCATCGCGGGCTCAAGGAGCTGACGATCATGAAGAGCTTCAATGGCCGGGTCGCGGCCATCACCGGTGCCTCCTCGGG
>JALZAH010000070.1 GCA_030948425.1 Actinomycetota bacterium | reverse complement strand
CCTTCAAGGCCGCCTGCAGATCGTTGAACGACTCGGTCAACGACGCCGCGGCGAAGGCGGTCACCGGTCCTGTCGCCTTCGGCGCCGTGGTCGGCGACGAGCCGGGTGCGCCGGCGGTCGACTTGTCACCGCTGGAGCCGCACCCCACCGCTCCCAGCAGGAGTGTCAGGGCCAGCGCCGAGAACGCCCACGATTTCCGTACCACGAAGCCTCCTCGCA
Source organism: Actinomycetota bacterium (assembly GCA_030948425.1). GTDB lineage: Bacteria > Actinomycetota > Acidimicrobiia > Acidimicrobiales > Palsa-688 > JALZAH01. Next base: position 2,248 of record JALZAH010000070.1, on the reverse strand, counting down.
CGCGATCGTCCTGAAGCACAGCCGATGGATCTTCGGTCATGTTAACCGGTTCTTGCAAGCTATATGGGCTTACAGAGCCGCATATCAACGCTCTACAGCCTCCTTGGCCAGTACTTGCGGTCCTGGGAGATGCAGGCTGGCTACTGCGCCGTTGATCGGGTGGGAAACTGAGGGGCACCGGCGATCAGCGTCGGCCGGAGGGAGAGGGCGGGATGTCCAGAGCGGTGAGGTCGGTCTGCGTGGCGGTCGTCGCAGTTGCGGTGAGCGCCGGCTTGGCGGGGACCGGCCCGGCCACCGCCCAGACCGCTTCGTTCGCGCCCGGCAGCAGGAACGGTGGTGACCCCTACTTCCCGTTGCAAGGCAACGGCGGCTACGACGTCCAGCATTACAACATCGACTTCTCCTACGACCCCGGCACCGCGCGCATGGCGGGCACGACCTCCCTCACCGCTGTCGCCACCAAGAACCTGAGCCGGTTCAACCTGGACTTCTCCGGGCTGGTGGTCCGTTCCGTGAAGGTCAACGGGGCGGAGGCCGCATTCAGCCGCCAGGGCGAGGAGCTGATGGTGACGCCTTCCGCCGGGCTTCCCCGCGGGCGGAGCTTCACCGCCGACGTGAGCTACGACGGCAACCCGACCCAGATCGTCGACCCCGACGGCTCGATCGAGGGATGGATCGTGACCGACGACGGTGCCTACGTGGTGGGCGCCCCTCAGGGAACCATGACCTGGTTCCCCGGGAATCACGATCTGCGTGACAAGGCGACGCACACCTTCCGGCTGACCGTTCCGGACGGGACGACGGCCGTGGCCAACGGCGCCCTCACGTCCACGACGACAAGTGGTGGCCAGACCACCTTCGTGTGGACCTCCGCCGAGCCGATGGCCGACTGGGCTGCCACTGCCACCATCGGGCGCTTCGACCTGACCCAGGCCCCGACGGCAACCGGGATGAACTACATCTTCGTCGATCCGAGCACCGGCACGGCACCCACCAACCCCGTGTACCAGACACCCGACATCCTCTCGTGGCTGAGCACGAAGTACGGGGCCTATCCCTTCTACGCCTCCGGAGGGATCGTCGACAACGCGTCCTTTGTCGGCTACGCCCTCGAGGTCCAGACGAAGCCCTTGTACCCTTTCCCCCCTTCACCCAGCTGGTGGTCCACGAGCTGTCTCACCAGTGGTACGGAGTCTCGGTGACGCCGACGTCGTGGCGCGATGTCTGGCTCAACGAAGGGTTCGCCACCTACACCGAGTGGTTGTGGAACGAGCAAACCTCGGGCCGTAGCGTGCAGGAGCAGTTCGACTCGGCCTACGCCCGCCCCGCCAGCGACTCCTTCTGGCAGGTGCCCCCGGGAGACCCCGGTCCCCAAGACCTCTACCACCCCACCGTGTACCAGCGGGGCGCCATGACGCTGCAGGCGCTGCGCAAGACCGTGGGAAGCCGGGCGTTCTTCTACATCCTGCGGGACTGGGCCGACGGAAACCGCTACGGGAGCGTCACCACCCAGAAGTTCGTGGACCTAGCCGAGCGGTGGTCGGGCCGCCAGCTCGACGACCTGTTCCAGCGGTGGCTGTACACCCCGGGCAAGCCGTCGTTCCCCTGAGCGAAGTCAGCGGCGTAGCAACAAGATAACCACGATGATCACGATTATGAGCAGGGCACCACCACCGATATACATGTAAGCGCCCTTACCCGCTCTGGTCGCTGCCCAATCCACCAGTGGAGAATCGGCCTGGTCTAGATGTCGACCGGGAGCAGGTCGCCCGTCGCGGCATCGCCCCGCAGCTCGTTCCCGCTCGACCGGAGCCGACGATCAACACGCTGGCAGCCGCTCAGCACCGCCTCGTCGGGTTGGGGTAGCCCCGCTAGGTTGCTCGTGCACCCGTCGCCCCTCTCCAGAGATTGGACATTCCCGTGTCGGCTACCAGCCCGCCAGTCACCAGCGATCCCGACCAGGCCCGCATCGACGTCCAGAAGTACTACGGCGAGGTGCTGGCGTCGTCGAGCGACCTGCGCACCTCGGCCTGCTGTTCTCCTGACGCGTTGGCGCCCTGGCTCAAGCGGCTCGTGCTCGACGTGCACCCCGAGGTCCGTGACCGCTTCTACGGCTGCGGTTCGCCGATCCCCGAGGCGATCGAGGGACTGACCGTCGTCGACCTCGGCTGCGGCACGGGACGCGACGCCTACGTGCTCGCCCGCCTGGTCGGGCCGGCCGGCCGGGTCATCGGCGTCGACATGACCG
>JALZAH010000061.1 GCA_030948425.1 Actinomycetota bacterium | reverse complement strand
GGACGTGCGGCCTGTCGGCCCCGGCGCTCTACGGCACGGCGCGGGCGGGCCGTAGTCGCTTTTTCAGCCCCAAGGGCGTCGTTTCGGTGTCAAGGCCCAGGGATCTCCCCGGGCCGGTTCCTACTTCGCAGGAGGCCGGTCGGCTAAGGATCCATCGTGGTCGTCTCCGGGTAGATGGAACGACCTTCGATCAGGTGGCGTGGGACCGCAGCGGTGACGCGATCTATCTGCGGGTAGCGGCCGACGTGTCCGGTGCCCGGGTCAGCGAAGCTCTCGAAGGCCACCGGGTGCGCCTCGACGAGAATGGCCGCATTGTCGGTTCTGACCCTGGTGGGGGTGAGCGAGCACCTTCGCTGTGGCCAGGCGATCGTGGTAACCGTTCCCACCGAGCCCTCAGCACGACTCGAGATCGACCCGGCGATGCTGACGTCGGCGTTGACGTAGTTTCGAGGTCACGACCGGGCCAGTCTCACGCCCCATGTGGTGGTCAGGGACTCGCCGGGCTCCAGGCGCACCAGGTCATCGCCGGTCTGGAACCCGTTGGGCGGACAGGTCATGGGCTCGGTGCCCAGTCCCCGGCGCTGCCGTTGGGGACTGAGGGTGTCGCCGGTGTAGATCTCGATCACCCGGTAGTGCTCGTCCACCCACAGCTCGGCGCTGGTCCCGTCCGGCGCTGACAGGCACGCCCACGCCCGGCCGGCTCCATCGCGGCTCAGATCCGTGAAACCATCGTCAAGCTTCTGTCCTCCGAGGCGCCTGCCGGCCCGAAAGTCGAAGTCGGTGCCGTCGACCGCCTCTCTGCCCGTGGGCAGCTGGCGTTCATGGTCGGTCACGATCCGGGTGGCGGCGTCGAGGCGGAGGGTGCAGTCATCAACCAGACCGTCGCCCGGTGAGAGGTACGGGTGCTGGCCGGCGCCGTAGGGGCACGCCTGGTCGCCCATGTTGGTGGCCGTCGTCGTTACACCCAACCCGGCGTCACCCAGCTCATAGGCGACGGTCACCTTGAGGGCGAAGGGAAAGCCCTGCAGCGGGCGAAGCCAGGTTCCCATCACGACTCGGTGCTCTTCGCGCTCGATGGACTGCCACGACCGCCAGCGCAAGAAGCCGTGGATGGCGTTGTGTTTGTCCGGCTCGGTGAGCGCCACCTGGTGGTCAACGCCATCGAAGCGGTACCGACCGTCGCCGAGGCGGTTCGGCCATGGGATGAGCGGCGCGCCGTGAGCGCCGTCGCACATGGATCCCACCGGGTAAGGGTCAAGCACAGGGCGGCGCTCGACCACGTACTCGCGCACGCCTCCGCCGACTTCAACGACCGTGGCCCGCTGCTCCCCGTAACGGATCTCGAACTGCTCACCCGATGGTGGGACGGTCATGGTTGCTCTCCAATGGAAGGGGTTGTTGGGTCTGGGGCTCGGGGCATCAGCGGTCACCGGCGCGTCGGTACCCGGGCACCAACCGTCGAGCGAGACGGTCAGCGCTGCGGTCGCGCAGCTCGGCGAGCCCGGCTGTGGGCCCGGGCGACCGGCGGGCCGAACGGCTGGCACGCGCCGCCATGACCCCGGCGGCGGCGAACGCCCCCGCCACCAGGGCATCGCCGAACGCGGCACGTCGCTGTTTCGAAGCGAACATGCCCACCCCGATCATGCTGGCTGCGTGGAGGCCGTCGACTTCGGCACCCAGGGCCAGCACCGCGTACGGGGGCGCTGGCCCGCAGACCGCGGTCTGAAGAAGCTGACGAGACGCCAGGACCCGAGCGATGTTTCTGCCCCGTCGGTCCAGCGGAGTGCCGCCGAGGCGGTCGGCCACCAGGCCGGGAGCGATGAGCTGGAGCACCCCCCACGCCGCCCGGACCACCCGCAGCCGGCTCACGGCTGCTCCCACGGTCGGGGCAGTCGTGATGCACACTCGAGCAGCAGGGCGTGGACGAAGGCCTGCGGTACGTTGCCCCGCAGCTGGCGCTGGCCGACGTCGAACTCTTCGGTGAACAGCCCCGGCGGCCCGCATGCCGCCCGGTTGCGTTCGAACCAGGCGACGGCCTCGGCGGGCCGCCCCTGTTGGTGGGTGGCCAAGGACATGAGGAACCCGCACAGCAGGAACGCCCCCTCGGCGTCTTCGAGCGGCCGTTGGTCCTGGCGGAAACGGTAGACGTAACCGTCTGCGCCCAGTTCGCTGCGAACCGCGGCCAGGGTGGCCTGGCTACGAGGATCAGCGGCTGGTACCGCGC
>JALZAH010000020.1 GCA_030948425.1 Actinomycetota bacterium | reverse complement strand
GAACACGCTCACCCGCAGGGCATCCATCAACGCTGCGGCCCGTCGCACCGGTTGGCGATTGAGAGCCACGCGACCACGGCCGGCCACCCGGATCTCCGCCTCCAGGAGCAGATCCCGGCCGCTCCGGTGTCCCTCGCCGCGCACCACGGCCTCGGTGCATCCGGATCGGACCAGGGCCTCGTTGGGCGCACCCCGGAACGACGAGAGCGTGGCCAGATAGGCGACGGCCTCGAGAAGGTTGGTCTTGCCCGCAGCGTTGCTGCCCTGGATCACGGTGAGGCCCCGGGCCAGGGTCACCTCTGCGTTCGTCTAACTACGGAAGTCGGTGAGCCACAGGTGGTCGAGGTGCACGATCGTTGGAATCCGGCGTTCCGTCCGGGCACAAGGGGTCGCCATGCCGTTCGGGCACGGAGCCTGGGACCCGGCAGGGGCCTAAGAGACCCGGACCGGCATCAACAGGTAGACGAAGTTGGAGCTCTCGACGGCATGGATCGTGGCCGGCTTGAGCGCGTCGAGGGTCTCGATCACGACCTGATCGCCTGTGGTCGCCTCCAACCCATCGATGAGGAACTCGGGATTGAACGCCACCACCATCTCGGTGCCTTCGTACTTGGCATCGACCTCCTCGCGCGCCTGACCGACATCCTGGGTGATGGCGGTGAGCTCCAATCCCTCAGGACGCAACGCCAGCCGGACCGGTGTGGCCTCCCGGGCGAGGAGCTTGACCCGGCGTACGGCATCGAGCAGTGGTTCCCTGCCCACCACCACCCGGTTCGGGTAGCTGGGCGGGATCAGTTGGCGGTAGTTGGGGAAGTCGCCCTCGATGAGGCGAGTGGTGACCCGCACGGTGCCCGTCTCGAAGCTGGCCTCGTCGGTGCCGAGACGCAGGCGCACCTGATCGGCACCAGCTGCAACCCTGGAGAGCTCACCCAGCGCCCGCGACGGGAGGAGCACCTGCTGGCCGGCGGCGAGCAGATCGGTGCCGGGGAGATCACACAGGGCCAGCCGGTACGAGTCGGTGGCCACCAGGCGCAACCCGTCGCTCTCCGCCGCCAGCAGCACCCCGGTGAGAATCGGCCGGGCATCGTCGTGGCTGGCCGCCGGCACGACCTGATGCAGCGCCTTGACCAATTCGGCGGCGTCGAGGGTGACCCCTTCGGCTGATGGTTCAGGCAGGCGAAGGAACTCCTCGGCGGGGAGGAGCCTCACGGCGAACTGCGACCGGCCGGCCGAGATGATGGCCTCGCTCCCCTCGACGGAGACCATCACCGCGCCGGGTTCGACTGCCCGCACGATATCGGTGGCCAACCGGGCCGGGACCACGCAGACCCCCGGCTCGATACCAGCCACCTCGATGTGAACCTGGATGGTGAGATCGAGGTCGCTCCCGGCCAGATGGAGGCTGTTACCCACCACCTCCAATCGAACGCCGGACAGCGCCGGCATCGCTCCGCCTCGCGTGGCAGCAGCCCTTGCTGCCATGCCCAGGGCTTCGAGCAGGGCATCGCGTTCGGCACGAAACTTCACACGCATTCCTCTTTTGATTTATTAGAGAAGAAAAGGCGGGAGTAGGAGTAGGGCCTGTGGACTGGGGACGAAACGACATTGTCCCAGGTGAGGGGCGGTCTCGCCGTCCCCGAACCGTCCCCAGGTTCGGCCACCGACCTGAGCGCGGAGACGACGACAGGGGACAACTCGCGCTTCTCCCCAATCCGTCCCCAGCCGTGGGCGCGGCATCGAGGTCGGGGTGCCAGAGCCGTCATGACCCGCTTCCGAGACGTTGCATCAGCGCCGTCACCTGGTCGAAGATGGCCCGACGTTGCTTCATCAACGTGCCGATCTTGTCGACGGCGTGGATGACTGTGGTGTGGTCACGGCCGCCGAACTCCCGACCGATGGCGGGGTAGCTGAAGTCGGTCATCTGGCGGAAGACGTACATGGAGATTTGTCGGGCGGTCACCAGTGGACGGCTGCGACTCTTGCCGGGGAGGTCCTCGATGGTCATGCCGAACATCTCCGCGGTGGTGTCGAGGATCATCCGGGGGGTGAGCTGGCGGGCCTCGGC
>JALZAH010000016.1 GCA_030948425.1 Actinomycetota bacterium | reverse complement strand
CCCTGCGAAACGACACCGAGCCGGCGCCCCCGTCGCCCGCTTTGACATGGACCTGGGCCTGGTCGACGAAGTTCGACATCGTGGTCTCTCCGGGTGGCCGCTGTTCAGTCGGCGGATGCCCGGCCTGGCCGGCCGGGCCCGGGCTCAGGCCTCGGTGGTGACCGGCCGGCCGGACTCGGGCAGGCCGGTGACGGGACCGTCGGTGAGGACGTCCACCAACTTGCGGCCCTTGCGGGATCCGAACTTGACGTGCCCGTCGCTCAGGGCGAAGAGGGTGTCATCCTTACCGATGCCGACATGCTCGCCCGGGTGGAAGTGGGTGCCGCGCTGGCGGACGATGATCGAGCCGGCCGTCACCGCCGTGCCGTCGAACACCTTCACGCCGAGGCGCTGGGCATTGGAGTCACGCCCGTTTCGGGTGGAGCCGCCACCCTTGGTCTTGGACATCTGCTACCCCTCCCGGCTGATGCCGGTGATCTCGATGGTGGTGTACCGCTGCCGGTGGCCCCACGCCTTGCGTCCTCGCGTCTTCGGCTTGTAGGTGAACCCGCGGACCTTGGGGCCTTTGATCTCGCCCACCACCCGAGCAGAGACCCGGGTGCCAGACAGAGCGTCGGGAGCAACGATGACGGTGGCGCCGTCCACCACCAGCAGGGGTTGGAAGCTGACCTCGGCACCGTCGTCAGCCCCGAGGAGCTCGACGGCCAGGGTCTGGCCCTCCTCCACCCGCTCCTGCTTGCCTCCGGTCTTGATCACTGCGTACACAAGGGGAGGATTATACACAGGGGCCGGTTCAGGACACAGGCGCGTCGATGGCTCACAACAGGGCCTCATCGATGATGATGCCCCGGCCCCCGCAGGTGGGACAGACATTGGAGAACGACTCCACCAGGCCCTCGGAGATGCGCTTGCGGGTCATCTCCACCAGCCCCAGCTCGGAGATGTCGAAGACCTGGGTCCGAGTCTTGTCTCGGGCCAGAGCGGAGCGGAAGGTCTTGATGACCTCGGCTCGGTTGGCGGCGATCTCCATGTCGATGAAGTCGATGACGATGATCCCACCGATGTCGCGCAGACGCAGCTGGTGGGCGATCTCCTCGGCTGCCTCCAGGTTGTTGCGGTAGACGGTCTCCTCGAGGTTGGAGCGCCCGACGTTCTTACCCGTGTTCACGTCAATCACCGTGAGGGCCTCGGTGCGTTCGATGATCAGCGAACCGCCCGACGGCAGCCACACCTTGCGATCCAGGGCCTTGTGGATCTGTTCATGCACGTGGTGGCGCTCGAAAACCGGAAGGGGATCGTCGCTGGCCGACGCCAGCTCGACACGGTCGGCCAGCTCCGGGCTGATGCTGGCCACGTAGCCCTTGACCTCGTTGTAGAGGGCCTCGTCATCGATGATCACCCCCCGGTAGTTACGGTTGAACTCCTCGCGAATGACCCGGACGGCGAGGTCCGGCTCCTTGTAGACCAACCCGGCACCCCTGGCCGTGGCGGCCAGGGCCTCGATCTGGTGCCACTGATCGAGGAGGCGGGCCACGTCGCGACTCAGCTCGTCGGGGGTGGCTCCCTCGGCGGCGGTGCGCACGATGAGACCGTGGCCCTCGGGACGAACCTGGTCGAGGATGCGGCGCAGGCGTTTGCGTTCGTCGTCGGCCAGTCGCTTGGAGATGCCATAGGTGTCGCTGTTGGGTACCAGCACCACGAAACGTCCCGGCAGGGACACCTCCTGAGTCAACCGGGCGCCCTTGGCCCCGATGGGGTTTTTCGTCACCTGGCACACGATGGTCTGGCCGGCGCTGAGCAACTGCTCGATTCGGGCGTTCCGGGCGGCACCGGAGAGGTGGCCACGTGTGGGTCTCGACTTCCCGTCACCCTTCTTGCCGCCGATGTCACCGTCGGGACCCTCGATGTCGTCACCGTCGTAGCGAACATCGCCCCGGTAGAGCACGGCGTTCTTCGGTGTGCCGATGTCCACGAAGGCCGCTTCCATACCGGGCAGGACGTTCTTGACCCGCCCGACGTAGATGTTGCCGTCGATCTGGTTGGCGTCGTCGGTCGGTCGGGAGACGTAGTGCTCGACCAGGTTGCGTCCTTCAAGCACGGCGATCTGGGTGGCCTCGGTTGCGGCATGGACGACCATGAGGTAGCGGCCGACCGGACGACCCTTGCGTTCTCGACCCTTGCGCCGCTCCATCGTCTCGGCGTCGACCTCCGCCGGCTCGTCGACCAGGGTCGCCTCCACCGGTGTGCCCGGCTGCGAGCTGCCCGTGCGGGCCCGCCCTCCCCGACGACGACCCTTGGCCCGGCGATCGGAGATACCGATGCCGTCGGCCCCGCTGGGCCCCGTCTCATCGTTCGAGGCCGAGCTCGGCGTCCGGGTCCCCCGTCCACTTGCCGATCCACCCCGCTTACCTCGACCGCCGGGGCCGGCGGTCTGGCCGGTCCCACTGCCTGCCCGCCCGGCACCGTTGATCGTGCGACCGGGAGCCCGGGCCGGCGGCGGTGGTGGTGGTGCGGGACGGGAGTCGCCAATCTTGGGCCGGGGCGGACTCGTCGAGGCATCGTCGCCGGCGACAGCGGCGACGGCCGCCACCGGTTCGTCCCCGGGGCCCGAAGCGGCCCGAGGATCGACTTCGGCGCCCGAGGCGGTCACCACAGGCCCCATCTCGGTGCTGTGGCCGACGCCTTGTCCCGACCCGGCGTCAGCACGCCCGGGGGGGGACGCGAGCGGGGTACCGTCCGGCTGCGCCTCGTCGGTCGCCGGTCGTTGAGCGCCGGGACCACTGCTTCGGGGACGGTTGCGACCGCCTCGAGAACCACGCCGACGGCGGCGAGCGGCAGGGCGCTCCCTACCCTCCGGGCTCTCCTTGTCGCTCGGGCCACCCGGGTCACGGGAGCCGGGGGCGCCCTCGCTGGCTACGCGACCCTCGGGTCCGTCGTGATCGTCGGGGATGGAACCGGGGCCGGAAGCCGCTCGTCCGGTGGGCGCCGGCCGGCCTGGCTTCTCAGTCCGGTCCGGGTCGCCGGACGGGGTCGAGGTTTCCGGGGGGGGCGTGCCTTCTGGGTCGACCGATGCTGCATCGGACATAACTGCGTTCCCTTCTCATGACGCACGTCCCAAGACGTGCGGCGCGTCCGTCGCTGCGACCGAATCGGCCCCGGTGGATGACGAAAGTCCCCCACTCGGTGACCGTTGCCCTGATGATGGACCCCCGGCGGGGGTCAAGGGCTCGCGTCGCGCGCCGTCGCGCAAGATCCATTGGTTGAGCCGGCACACGTGGCGCTCGTCGAGCGTCGGATCGAGCGCTCGGAGCACCTCGATCGGCCGGATGCTGCGGGGTTGGGTGGCCAGGTCCGCCTCCAGCCACACCTCGGCACCGTCACCGGCACCGTCGAACGACTCAAGGACCCGGAGATCCTCGATGCTGGGGCGAATGTCCTCGACGACCTCGGTCCCCTTGCGGAGGCGGGTGACGATCACCTGGGGAGCGCTCAGGAGCCGGGCGACCGACGCCTGGACGTCGGCGACCACCACCGGGGCGGGATGGCGGACCCCATGGCCGATGACGACCGGTTGTCCCGGAGCCACCGAGTCCCCGGCGCCGGGCAGCGGAGGCAGAGCCGGGACCGCCGCCCACCGCCAGGTGCACGAGACGACCGCTTCCTGCAGGGAGAGAGCCCGGGCCTCGATCAACGCCCCCGCCGTGGCCTCCACTCCGGCCGGCAACGCCTCCGACAGGCTCACGAC
>JALZAH010000012.1 GCA_030948425.1 Actinomycetota bacterium | reverse complement strand
TCTACGGGGAGGATCTCATGGCCGCCGACATCCTACTTTTACACGTATCTCGGCTCAACCCGGGCGACACCGGCGAAAGCGGTGGCCCTCATGGCGTCGCTCCCTGCCGCTCAGCAGGTTCTGTGGGTGGCTTCCCCGGTCCCGGCCAGGGCAGCGTCCAACGCTCCGGCCCAGGCCGCCGCCTATCTCGACGTCATCGCCGCCCCTGGCCAGCGCCAAGGCGACCGCCGTCTTGTCCTACGCCGAGGCCCAGTTGGGCAAACCGTACCTGTGGGCGGGAGCCGGGACCTGCGAGCTTCGACTGCTCAGGGTTGACCATGATGGCGTTCCATCAGGCCGGACTGGGGCTCACCCACAACGCCTATGCCCAGTACGAGGCCACGAAACAGTTTGCGGTGAGCAACAACGCCCTCCAGGCCGGCGATCTGGTGTTCTTCGGCCCCACCGAGGCCGGTATCCACCACGTCGGCATCTACGTGGGCAACAACCAGTTCATCGACGCCCCCGACACCGGCAGCGTGGTCCGTTTCGACAGTCAGGTGGAATCCGACAGCGAACCCGAGCTCGGGGGCATTCGGGATCCCCCAGGCCCTGCCTGCCACCAAGATGTCCTCAGCGGGCGCTGACTGGGCCACCGACCCCTTCACCCAGATCCTGTGGGGGATCGGCTACGTCCAGGGTCGTTACGGCACCCCGGCGTCGGCGTGGGCTCATGAGACGAACTTTGGATGGTACTAAAGGCGGAGACGGCTACTTCTTGGCGGCCTCATAGTACGGGTTGGTTCCCGCCGCGTGGTCGGTCACATCCACGATCCTGACGACCTCGGGAACCGACTCCTTGATGGCGACCTCGATGCCCTGGCTGAGGGTGACGGCGGCCATCCCACATCCGGCGCAACCACCGCTCAAGCGCAGGTAGGCGGCGCCATCGTCGACGGCCACCAAGTCGGCGCGGCCGCCGTGGGCGGCGATAGAGGGGTTGATCTGAGCATCCAGAACCTGGAGCACCCGTTGAGCGACGTCGCCGCTCAGGTCGGGAGGTGGTCCGGCCATCGCCGGGCTCAGCGGGGCCGTCGGAGGCGGCGGGTTGGGGTTGCGGATGCTCATGCCGCCGATCAGCAAGTCACGGTTGAGGTCAAGGATGGAACCCACCATCTTGGTCGCACTCTCGGCGGCCACGACGATCATCAGGCCGCCCTGGGTCCCAGTCCAGTCGTCGGGTCGAGCGTCGCTGGCCGCCTGGAAGTACATGTCATAGGTGTAGGTATGACCGCTCGTCCCACTGACCTCGACCCACAGAGCCAGGGACTCAGGATCTCCCTCGTCGCTTCGCAGCTGCAGAACCTTGGTCAGAGCCCCATCGGTCAGGGTCAAAATCGGTGCGCTCGTCACATCATCGTCGCTCATCGTGGCTTCGTCTCATCCTGGTGATTTGGGAGCATCCTAGAGTCATGAGCCGCCTACTCCTTCTCGTGCCGACCGCCACGTACCGAGCGGCGGACTTCCTGGCCGCGGCCCGGACCCTCGGCGTCGAGGTGGTTCCGAGCGGCGTCAGGCCATGGCGCAGTCTATGGGTGACCGGGCCGTGGTCGTACCCTTGGACAACGTCGAGGTCGCGGTGGCCGTCATCGAGGACCTCCATCGGCGCCGCCCGCTCGATGCGATCCTGGCCATCGACGATGGAGGACTGATCGTGGCCTCGGCGGCATCCGAGCGGCTGGGATTGATCCACAATCCACCGGATGCGGTATCGGCGACCAGGGACAAGGAGGCGCTCCTGGCCCGGCTGGCGGCGTCGGCGATCCCCCAACCCGCCTATCGAGTCGTCGGGCCTCACGCCCACGTCGTCGCCGCGGCCGACGAGATCGGTTACCCGTGCGTGGTGAAGCCGGTGTCTCGATCCGGCAGTCAGGGAGTCATCCGGGTGGACAGTCAGAGTCAGGCGGCGGCGCTGAGGACCGGGTCCGCTTGATCGTCGGTGACTCCGAGGTGCTGCTCGTCGAAACGCTTCGTTCCCGGCGAAGAGGTCGCGGTAGAAGGCCTGCTGCGGGGCGGCAACCTCGACGTCCTGGCCACCTTCGACAAGCCCGATCCCCTCGACGGACCATTCTTCGAGGAGACGATCTACGTCACTCCGTCACGCATGGCGCCACCTGTTCTCGCCGACGTCGAGGTGACTGTGGGGGCCACGGCGACGGCGCTGGGCCTGAGGGAGGGCCCCATCCATGCCGAACTGCGCGTCGGTCCGCAAGGTGAGCTCACCGTTCTCGAGCTGGCGGCACGCTCCATCGGCGGCCTGTGCTCCAGAGCGCTGCGCTTCGGCGTCGCTATGAGCCTCGAGGAGGTGATCATCCGCCACGCCATCGGCGCCGGGCTCGATGGGCTGGGCCGGGAGGCTCCGGCGGCGGGGGTGATGATGGTCCCGATCCCGACCCGGTGGCTGCTCGAGGGGGTCAATGGCGTGGACCAGGCGCGGGCTGTCGAAGGCGTCGTCGGGGTGGAGATCAGCATCCCCAGCGGTCGCCCCGTGGTCCCGCTTCCGGAGGGGGATCGCTATCTCGGGTTCGTCTTTGCCCGGGGGAGCGACCCCGCTGACGTCGTGATATCACTGCGCGCCGCGTCGGCCTGTCTCCAGGTCGTCGTTCGCCCCCAGCCGACGCCGGCCGAACTCGAGGGTCCAGCACCGCCAGAACCCGAGGGTAGAGTCAAGGGGTGAGAGTCCTGGTGGTATCCACCTACGAGTTGGGACACCAGCCGCTGTCGGCGGCGGCGGCGAGCGCCGCCCTCCTCGGCGCCGGCCACCAGGTCCAATGTCGATGTTGCCGTCGACACCCTTGATGGCGCCGACGTGGACTGGGCCGAAGGGGTGTCGGTCCCCATGCACACGGCCATGCGCCTGGCCTTGCGAGTGGCAACCAGCATCCGAAGCCGGCACCCCAATCTGTCGATGTGCTTCTTCGGCCTGTACGCAGGAATGGCTCAGGACCTTACGGTGACGTCGTCGTCCGACGCCATCGTCGCCGGCGAGTACGAGGACGGCCTGGTGGCGTGGGCGGACGGCCGGGACCCGGGAGCTCCCGTCCAGCTGTCGCCCTCGCCAAGTCGCGTGCCGCGGCGTCACCTGTTGCCGGAGCTGGGGCGCTACACCCACCTTGTTGCCGGTGGCGAGGAGCGACTCGTCGGCTCTGTCGCCGCCAGCCGTGGTTGCTCGCACCGATGTCGCCATTGCCCGGTCCCGGTGGTCTACCAGGGGCCCGTCCGCCCTGTCGATGAGGCGGCGGTGATCGCCGACGTCGACCAACCGGTGGCCGCTGGGGCGAGCCACATCAGCTTCTCCGATCCGGACTTTCTGAACGCCCCGCATCACTCCCGACGCGTCGTGGCCGCCGTCCACCGCCGACACCCGACCCTCACCTTCGATGCCACGATCAAAGTCGAGCACATCCTGCGCCACGTTGACGCCCTCCCCGAACTGGCGGAGAGCGGGTGCGCATTCGTGGTCTCGGCCTTCGAGTCAGTCAGCGATCCCATTCTCGAGCGTCTCGACAAGGGTCACACCGCGGCCGACGCGTCCACCGCAGTGACTGCGCTGCGAGCGCACGACATCGAGATCCGACCATCCTGGCTGCCCTTCACCCCGTGGACCACCGCTGAGAACCTGGTCGACCTGATGGACTTCGTGATCGTCCACGATCTCATCGCCAACGTCGATCCGGTGCAATACAGCGTCCGCCTGCTCGTCCCCAACGGTTCGCTACTCCTCGGCGAGGCGGCCCTGACGGCGCACCTCACGGACTACCACGCCGCTCGGCTGGGGTGGATGTGGGCACATCCGGATCCGACGATGGACGACCTGCAGGCTCAGATCGCCGGCGTCGCCGAGGCGCAGATCGATCACGAAACCCACCGGAGCTTCGAGGAGATCGACGTCCTGATCCGCTCGGCGGCGGCCGGGCCGTCGGGTCGGCCCATTCAGGGATCGGTTTCCACAGGTCCCCCCGGAGATCGGGCCCATCTCAGTGAACCCTGGTTCTGTTGCAGCGAACCCACCGAGGCACAGCTGGCCCCCTCGAACCTCTGGGCTGACGGTCTCAGACCTCGCAGGCCCTCAGGAGAAGCGCCGGGCGTCCTCAGCCGCATATCGTCCGACGGTGGCGTCGATCGCGGCGGTCTTCTCGATGGCGACAACGATCGACTCGAGCGACGCTGCCGGCAGGGCGCAGGTCATCTCCTCGGGGCGCATGCCCGTCCGCTGGCGACTGAGTGCGCAACCAACACTGGCCGCAGGAACGCCCTGCTCCTTGGCCATCGCCACGATGTGGCACTGCGGCTTTCCCTCGATCGAGAGTGCCGGCAGCGCGTCGGAGAGCACCATCAGCTGCCGGGCGTTGATCCGCACCAGCACCACGTGAGGTTCGGTGGGGGTCTCCGCCAGCGGCCCGTAGACCACCGAACCTGGCCGGCCGGTGACCTTGGGTAGCCGGTCCAGGACATCCGGGCTCACCCACCCGGCGCCGACGAGCTCGGCGACGTCGCGTTTGTCGACCACCTCGCTGGGGCTCAGCAAACCGTGGGTGACGCTTCCGACGCTGCAGTTGGCGTGGTCTTCCGATACGGTCGACAGCGTCCGCTCGGCACCGTGGCTCCAGAACACGCAGCCTGCCGGAACCCGTCCCTGACGGCCGTCTGAGGTCGGCGAAGCCATGGGGGCATCGAAGCGGTCGATGCCCGGCGGGGGACTGTCGGCGAAGCTGATGGCCACGGGGACCGTGGCCAGACGAAGGCCCGTGACGAGTCGTTCGGAGAGGTGAGACCAGTTTGGCTTCATCAGGAAAACCTACCGGTCCGGCCGCCCCGTCCACGCATGCGGGCTGGGGGCCGACATGGCGAAGGAGCCTTGCCGTAGCGTCAGCGCCCCCGAAGATCCAAGCGCCGCCGAAGCTACAGTGGAGCTGTCGAGGCTATGGGGAGAGCGGGACAAACCTTGGGAGGCGCGTGGTTGCCTTGAACTGATCCGACCGGGGTGTCAGCCGGTGTCTGCCGCGCCCCCGGCTGAGGTCGAGTATCTCGGTGGCCTCGGCGACGGGGCGGACACGATGGAGGATGGTCCATGCCCGAACCTGCCCACCCCCACCCCCATCCGTCTACCAGCTGCGCGTCGTGCTGCGAGGGATTAGCCCACTGATCTGGCGTCGCCTCGAGGTGCGCTCTGATACCACCCTCGCCGACCTGCACGACGTCCTCCAGGTCGCCTTCGCCTGGAACGGCAACCACCTCCATCGCTTCAAGGTCCACGGCCACGAATAAGAAGGCCTCTACCAATACGGCCAGGCACGCCTGGACGACCTCGGGCTCAGGGTGACCGAGCGCTTCGTCTACGACTACGACTTCGGCGCCTTGTGGTGCCACGACATCCGCGTCGAGCAGGCCGACCCCGTCAAAGCGGGCCGTACCTATCCGCGCTGCAGCGGGCGGAGCTGGTCTGTCTGCGCCCGTGGCTGATGACCCAGCGCTTCGATCGCCGGGCGCTCAACGGTGCCCTCGCCGCCCTGGCCGATCACAACGAGCGTGTGGCGTGAAGGTCACGGTATCTGTCGTGATCGAAGCCGATGGCCAAGTCCCGACCGTGGTCGCCGACGTATTCCACTTGGAGCGGGGTGCTCTCGGCCCCGACACGTTGGGCCTGCGTCTCGACGAGGCCAACGGCCTCCTGGCCGCGGTGCAAGAATCGATGGTCGGCGAGCAGGTCAACTCCGCCCTGGCCGGCGAGGCGGCCTGCCCGGACTGCGGGGAAGCTCGCCGACACAAAGACACCCGGAAGATCGTGGTGCGCAGCCTGTACGGGACGTTGCGCCTGGCCAGCCCACGATTGTGGCAGTGCACCTGCCGGCCCCACGACACCCGGACCTTCAGCCCCCTCGCCGCGCTGGTCCCCGAACGGACCACCCCCGAGCTGGCCTACCTGGAAGCCAAGTTCTCCGGTCTCGCCGCCTACGGCCTCTCTGCCAAGTCGCTCGGCGAGGTCCTCCCTCTCGGCCGGCGCCTGCACGCCACCACACTGCGCCGCCAGGCCCAAGCGGTGGCGCGACGATTGGAGGGCGAGCTGGGCGACGAGCGCTGGAGTTTCATCGACACCTGTCAGCGCGACCGCGACGCGCTTGGTCGCCCCGACCTGCCCATGGTGGTCAGTCTCGACGGCGGCTACGTGCACTCCGTCGAGCAGCGCTCCCGCCGGGACGGATGGTTCGAGGTGATCGCCGGGCGGCCCACGCCCGCCGAAGGGCCGTCCAAGTGCTTCGGGTTCGTGCAGACCTATGACACCAAACCGAAGCGACGTCTGTTCGACCTGCTCGCAGCCCAGGGCCTGGCCGCCAACCAGGCGGTCACCTTCATCACCGACGGCGGCGACGACATACGCGACCAGCCCCTGTACCTCAACGCCGACTCCGAGCACCTTCTCGACTGGTTCCACGTCACCCTGCGCCTCACCGTCCTGGCCAACATGGCCAAGAGCCTGCGCCCGACACCACCCGACAACGAAGGTTTCCCTCGCCACCCGATCCTGCCGCGGAGGCCGCCGAGGCCTTGGGGCGCCTCAAGTGGTTCTGCTGGCACGGCAACGTCGTGGCCGCCCTCGACACCATCACCAGCATCGAGTTCGCCGCCGAGATCGCCGCGCCGAGCGCCGAGCTGGCCAAGTTCTTGAAGGCCCTGCGCGACCTCGACAACTACCTGCGGGCCAACGCCTGGTCCATCCCGAACTACGGCGAGCGCTACCGAGCCGGCGAGCCCATCTCCAGCTCGTTGGCCGAGTCCGCCGTCAACCAGGTGATCAGCAAACGCATGGTCAAGAAGCAGCAGATGCGCTGGAGTCCCCGCGGCGCCCACCTGCTGCTCCAGGTCCGCACCCGAGCCCTCAACGACGACCTCGCCGCCGACGTCGCCCACTGGTACCCCAGCTTCACCCGCACCACAGAAGCAATCCTCGATGATCAGCCAGTTGCCGCATAGCTCCCACGGTTTGTCCCGCTCTCGACACGCCGGCTCGGCCGTCACTTGATGTCGACCGGGTCGACAGGCGTTTCTGGTGGCCGTGGGAGGGTGGTCAGGTCGGTGATGAGCGGTCGGTTGGTTCGGTCGGTGCGGTAGGCGACGTCGATGCTGATGGTGCCGAGGTCGATGTCTGCGAGCAGACTGCTGTGGCCCTCGGCCTGCGACGTGATGGGAAGACGCTGATGGTTTCGTTCGATGTGCCGCTGGACGACGAACGCACCCAGCTCGACGCGTTCGTCGAGGAGTACCGCAGCGCCCT
>JALZAH010000011.1 GCA_030948425.1 Actinomycetota bacterium | reverse complement strand
GGGACGGCCCGGTGGTGGCCACCTCGGTCAAAGACGACCTGGTGGCTGCCACCGTGGACTGGCGTCGGGCCCACGGTCGCTGCTGGGTGTTCGACCCGACGTCGGATGACGCGAGTGCCACCTGGTCACCGCTGGCCGAGGCGTCCACGTGGAGCGGCGCGCAGCGCATGGCGACGTGGCTGGTGGAGGCCACCCCGGCGCGGGGAGGGATGACCGACGGGGCGTTCTGGTTCGCCTCTGCGGCCAAGCTCCTTGCCCCCCTGCTGCTGGCCGCGTCGCGCAGCGGGGCGACCATGGCCGATGTGGTCAGGTGGAACAACACCTCCCAGCTCGACGACCCCCTCGCCATCCTCGAGGTCGCCGCCTTGAGCGAAGCGGCCGCCGCCCTGGCCGCCGGGACAGCCCGCGACCCCCGGCTGCGCAGCTCCATCGCCACCACCCTCGAGACCGTCCTTGCCCCCTTCGAGGATCCGACCATCGCCCGGGCCACGGCCAGCTGCGACATCGACCCGGCCACCCTCCTGCGAGGCGGCCACAGCCTGTACCTGTGCGGACCCAGCCACGAGCAGGCCCGGGTCCAGGGGCTCTTCGCCGCCCTCGTGTCCTCAGTGGTGGCCGCCGCCGTCGACCAGGTCCACCGTCAGGGTCATCCCCTCGACCCGCCTCTGCTCGTCGTGCTCGACGAGGCGGCCAACATCGCTCCGCTGCGCGACCTCGACACGCTGGCGTCGACCGCCGCGGGCATGGGCATCCAACTGGTCACCATCTGCCAGGACCTGGCCCAGCTGGCGGCCCGTTACGGTCCCGAGCGCAGCCGGACCATGGCCAACAACCACCGGGCCAAGGTCGTGCTGTCGGGCATCTCAGACCTCACCACCCTCGATCTGGTCTCCGGGCTGGCTGGTGACACTGCCGTCACCGAGGAGACCGTCACCCGGGACCTGCGCGACGGGAGGCGGACCCGCTCGTCGGGGGTGGCGTTCCGCCGCCTGGTGGCCACCGACGAGTTGCGTCGCATCGGCCCCGGCGACGGCGTGTTGGTCTACGGTCACCTGCCCGTCGCTCGCATCCGGCTGCGCCCGTGGTACGCCGACCCCGTCCTGCGCCGGCGGGTGCCGTGACCTCCTCAGGCGAACCGGGCCCGAACCAGGATCCTGTTGAAGGCGTAGAAGTACGGTTCGGCCGTTCCCAGCTCGGCGGTCAGGCGCCTGGTGTAGTCGGCCAGGAACAAGTCCCACGTGGTGTCGTCCAGGCCCGCTCGGAACGGCGTGAGCAGCGTCCCCTGCACCCAGGTGACGACGTCGCCCGACGTGGCCAGATGATGTCCGTAGACCTGCAGGCGGACGTGGAGCTCGACGGCACCCAATGTGTCCAGCAACTCGGCGTAGGCCTCGGGAGCGAGGACGGTGGCAGCGCGATCGGGAGGCGGTTGCCCACCAAATGCCGAGAGGAACGGCTCCTCGTGCGCCATCCGGTTGGCCAGGCGGTGCGAGGGGTGGTTGTAGTTGGCCGGGACCTGGAAGGCCAGCTGACCGCCGGGGCCGAGCGTCGACACCAGCCGGGCCACAAGAGCGGGGTGGTCCGACACCCACTGCAGGGCGGCGTTGGCGAACACCACGTCGATCTCGTCGATCCCGCTGTCAGCGAAGTCTTCGATGTCGCCGGCCTCGAAGCGCAGGCCGGGAGCGGTCGGGGAACGGTCCAACATGGCCGCTGACCGTTCGATGCCGAGCGTCGTCGCCGCCTCGGTGTGGGTGTGCAACTCGGCGGTCAGGGCCCCGGTCCCCGAGCCCAGGTCGACCACCCGACCACCCGGGCAAGGTGTGACCAGAGCCAGCAGGTCGTCGAAGGGCAGGCGCCGCTCTGCCTCGAAGCGTTCGTAGGTCTGCGGATCCCACGTGTCGGGCACGACCCGATCCTGGCAGTCCTGGCCACCGTTCATCACCTTGCGGCTGAGGCCGTCGCTGCGTCCACCTCTGCCAAGCGAGGCCAACCCGTGTCCCTGCTGTCCGTCATCTTCTCCGTCGTGTCTGCGCCCGTCGTGGCCGTCCGCCGCCTGCGGCCTTGGGTGATCACCGTCGCCATCCTCGTCATCTGTGCCGCCGTGTTGGTGTCTCCCCTGGGCACCGCCCGACCCACCGTCCACCCGGCGCTGGCCACCATCACCGACGTGACCCCGCTGCCCGCCGCCTCTCCGGGCGCCGTCACCGTCACCGCCGGCGAGGACCCGAGCTCGCTGGTGGTCTCCTGGCCGGCGCCGGCCACCCCGGTGTCGGCGGCGGCCGTCAACGTTGCCGCCGCCTCCCACCCTTCCACCGTGCTCATCTCGGTCCCCGTCGCCGCCGGAGCCCATGCCGTGGCCCTGCCCGGGTCGGTCGGGGCGGCCGGCGGGACCGACGTGGCCACCGTGGTGCTCACCGGGCCGTCGGCGACGACCACCCTCGGTCCGAGCGCCCCCTTCCCGGCTGCTCCCTCGGCGTCGTCACCGCCCTCCGGATCACTCGCCCGGCCGGGCGTGGCGGCGACCGCCGCGGTTCCGTGCGCCGGGTCCGGGTACGGCGTGGGTCGGGTCAGTGTCGACGGGTACGCGGGCTTCCAGGGCTCGTACTGCACGCCGCCGGCATTCACGTCGGGCACGGGCGCCTTCTGTGCCGATCACGGTCTCGACTACCCCGCGGGCGGCTACGGGTGGATGTCGACGGTGGCCGGGACCGTGACCGCTCTGGCCAACCAGTACGGCCGTGCCGCCAACCCGGCCGACGTGGCCCGCCTGGCGTGGATCTACGCCACGTGGGCGACGACCACCGACCCGGCCCGGGCGGTGGCCATCGGGACCATCACCCATGCGGTGATGGGGGACTATCCGGGTCTGGCGGTTGGCGACCTTGACCCGCCCCGGTTGTCGGTGACCGGGGGCGACCCGTCGGCCATCGCCGCCGATGTCGGGGCCATGTGGCGGGCGTCGGCGGCGACGGCGGGGCCCTACACGCTGCGGATCGATCCCGGTCCCGGCCCCTTCGCCGTGGGCGGCAGCTACCACGGCCGGGTAATGCTCACCGGTCGAGGAGGCGGCGCCGAGGTCGGGGTGCCCATAACCGTGAGCGGGGCGACTGTCACCCCCAACCCGTCCGGGGCAACGGGGGCAACGGGGGTCACGGGCACGGATGGGGCCGTGAGCTTCACCTGGAGCCCGACGACACCGAGCGTGACCTTGGCGGCCCGGACGACCGTTCCCCTTCCGGGCACCGACGTCACCGTGTGGCGCCCGGCGGGCGCCCGGGCCCCGATCCAGCGGGTCCTCACCGCCGGGCCCGGCGCGTCACCGGCGTCGTCGGTGAACCTCACCGCCAACGCCCCTGCCACCCTCACCTTGGTCAAGCAGTCCGCCGACGCCGCCTGGGTGCCCGTCGGGGCCGGCTTCGGTTTCGACGTGGCCCAACCGACCGGGCCCGGCGGGGCGTGGGTCACCGTCGCCTCCCGCCAGACCGCCGCCAATGGGACCATCGCCCCGGTCACCGGGCTGGTGGCGGGCGCTTACCGGGTGACCGAAACGGCACACCCGGCAGCCTTCCAAGCCGGCGGACCCTGGGCCGGCGCGGTGGTCGCCGGTCAGAACGCCCGCCTCGTCCTCACCGACCAGGTCACGACCACGCCCGTCACCGTGGCCAAGACCGGCGACAACGTCGCCGTCCAGCCCATCGGGACCGGGGTCACGTTCGCCGTCTCCTACGACGCCACCAACGCCGGCTCGTTCACCACCACCGTCGGCTCGTGGACCACGGGACCCGGCCGCACCACGCCAGCCCACAACCTGGCCCCGGGCCACTACCAGCTCGCCGAGGTCGCTGCTCCTCCCGGCTACCACCTGGCCCCGCCCGTCACCTTCAGCGTGGCTCCCGTCTCGCCCGGGGGGCCGGCCGCCCAGAGGGTGACCGTCAACGATCTCGCCGTGCGCGGCAGCTTGTCGTTGCGCAAGACCGATGCCGACACCGGCGCCGACATCGCCGGTGCCGTCCTGCGAGTCAGCGCCGGAGACCATGTCGTCGCTACGTTCACGACCGGGACCTCACCGGTCTCCGCTCCTGATCTGCTGGCCGGTCGCTACACCGTCAACGAGGTGGCGGCACCGCCGGGCTACCAGCTTCCCGTTGGCGCGGACGCCGGCCAGGTCGTGAACCTGGCGGCCGGCCAGGCCCTCCTCGTCACCGTCAGCGACCGCCGGACACCCCTGCGCCCGGCTGTCGCTTCCTCACCGTCGGTCTCGGCGCCACTCCCTTTGCAAACGGCGCCGATCGGGCCGTCGGCCCCCGGCCCCGGCGCTGGAGCGCTGGCGTTCACCGGCCTACCGACGTGGCGGCTGGTGAGCGCCGGGCTGCTGTTGGTCCTCGCCGGGGGGGCCGTCGTGGCTGTGGGCCGGCGCCGGTCATCTCGTTGAGTCGCTGCTCTCGAATGTCGGCCTCGAGGCGGCCGCAGCCCGGTCGTCGAATCGACCGGTATGTGACGCCAATCAGATGGCCGGGTTGGTGTTCTCGGCAGGATCGGCCTTGACCCGGGACAGGATGGCGGCGGCTCCGCCGAGGCCCACAACCAGCGCGGCCAGGACCCAGGCAAGCCCGCTCCGCTCCGCTCCTTGGCCCGGGCCCGGTCGAGCGAGAGGGGTCCGGGGCCAAGAGCAGCCATGGCCGCCGCTGCCATGGCGACGACGCCGGTGTACTCCCAGCCGCCCTTGAAGACGAGGAATCCCTTGCCCTTGTGATCGGTGCGCGCCGCGGTGGCCATGAGGCCGATGGCCCCGGCGGCGGGCAGGGGACTGAGG
>JALZAH010000644.1 GCA_030948425.1 Actinomycetota bacterium | reverse complement strand
GCCGAGGCCTTGGCCATCCGGGGGGTGGGGGCAACGGGCTGTGCCGCGGCCGGAAGGTTCCCGCCCCCGACGTGGAGGGTCTGACCGATGGTGATCACGTTCGGGTTGGTGATGGCGTTGGTCGCCGCCAACGCCTCGACCGAGCGTCCGAAGCGCACGGCGATGGCGCTCAGAGTGTCGCCAGAGCCGACCGTGTACGGGGGCAGGTGAACGACCAGCACCTGACCAGCGAGGATGTGGTCCGGGTTGGTGATGCCGTTGGCAGCGACCAACGCCGGCACGCCGGGACCGTACTGCTGAGCGATGGCACTCAGGGTGTCGCCGGGACGCACCGTGTAGCTGCTCGGGCCGGCGGATGTGGCCGCTGCGGTCACCGACAGTTTGGCCGTGGCCGCCACCGGGGTGGCCCCGGCCATGGAGGCGCCGGCAGTCATGCCCACGCCCGTCACGCCGGCCGTGGCCGCCACCGACACGGTGAGCACCTTGAGGGACTGGGAACGACCGTAGGCCTGGGCCCGAACCAGGCGGTCCAGCACCCCTCGGCTGCGCAGATCGCTGAGGTCGCCGCGAGCCAGGCGGATGGCCGCCACGACGGGCATGAGCAGCCAGCCGAGCAGCGAGGCCAGCACGAACGTGGCTACCGCTCCACGCTCGGCGGTGGCCACCAGCACCGGCTCGGCGTGGCTGTCGATGACGGGGTCGACGTTCTCCCAGGCGACTTCGTCCTGAGCCGAGCCGGGCCCGAAGGCCAGGGTCATCTCCCGTTCCACGGCCAGGCCCCGCATGCGGGTCACGGCCGCCAGGTACCCTACCGTGAGGGCGGCAGCCAACCCGGCGGGCGCCCACGCGGCGGGGACATGAGCGACAGTCGCAACCACACCGAACAGCAGCGCCAACACAGCCAACGCGCCGACGACGCGCCGACGACGCACAACCACCGTCACCGCCGATCGTGAGGTCACCGGGGGGTGGTCCGCGAAGGTCTCTTCCCGGGCGGGCCCGACCTGCTCATCAGGGAGCCTTGTGGACGTCAGCACGTCGCCACCTCGAGTGTCTGGGATGGCGCGATGTAACCCACAGTCATGCTCCTTCCTCTCCCCGGCGTCGGAGCTGTGCCGGGGTATTCCCTCCGCGGACCGTAGCAGCACAGGCGGAGGGCCTTCACGGCGGCCCGGCGGCATCCACCACATCGGAGCCCTCGTCAGCAGGCACCGCCCGGGACTGCAGGGCACACCAGATGAGGGGGATCTGGAGAGGGAAGCGGATCCAGTCCTCGATCTTGGTGGCCAGGGCGTGACCGTTCTGGGCGTTGATGGCCATCTGCAGGTTCGCCGGCCAGATGGCCACGAGGAGGACAGCAGCGGCGATGCCCGCCCAGCGAGCCCGCCGCCACAGACCGGCCGCGCAGATCAGCTCCGCCACCCCGCTGGCGTACACCAGTGCTGTCCGGGCCGGAAGGAAGTCCGGGACGATGCGAGTGAACGTCACCGGATGGACCAGGTGCACCACTCCGCTGACGCTGAACGCGGCCGCCACAATCCAAGGGGTCCGACGCCGCCAACGGCCACCCCCGCCACGACCGCTCCCGCCATGGTCCACACTGCGTACCCTACGGGTCCCGCCTCAGCCCGGCAGGTCGCCACCGGTGGGGCATCCTCACCGCGAGCACTGCTTGACGGCGGAGTAATTCTCCATAAAGATGACTGCGAAGGTCGGATACTGTATGCCGACCGGCCGAGCCTGCCGCAGAGAGGAAGATCCCATGACCGTCCGCGACGAGGTTCTCCAAGCCAACGAGGCGTACGCAGCGTCGTTCGGCTCCAAAGCGGAGCTGGCCATGCCGCCGGGCCGCCACTTCGCCATCCTCACCTGTATGGACGCTCGTCTCGACCCAGCAAAGTATGCGGGCCTGAGCGAGGGTGACGCCCATGTCATTCGCAATGCTGGTGGTCGGGCGAGCGACGATGCCATCCGGTCCCTGGTCATCTCCTACAAGCTTCTCGGCACCGCCGAGTGGTTCGTCATCCACCACACCGACTGCGGCATGTTGACGTTCACCGATGACGTGATGCGCAGGCTGCTCGCGAACAGTCTTGACACCGCCGAGATCGGTGAGAAGGGCTTTCATGACGTCGGCAACGGTCCGGGCTCGTCAGAAGGGGACTACGTCGACTGGCTCACCATCTCCGACAACGCCCAGAGCGTCACTGCGGACGTGAGCAGGATCCGTGCTCACCCCCTCGTACCGACGAGGATCCCGGTCTACGGCTACATCTTCGATGTGGCCACCGGCCGCTTGGTCGAGGTCCCGGAGGCAACGAAGGTCGGCCAACCGGCCTGACCCCCGACCTCCCTGACCCCGAGGAGCTCACCTCTTGAAGGCCGCCGCGGCCTGCCTGACGCCGTCCACATAGGGAGGGCCGACCACGGTGATGAACCGGTCGACGCCCAGTTCGGAAAGGCGCTGGTGGGCCCGTCGGGATGGGACGGCAGACGCCGTGACCACGAACCTCGCCGGATCCCGGCCGGCGGCGGCGTGAGCCCGACGGGCGATGTCGATGAGCTGCGGGAGGTCGCGCCCGGCCGGCAGATTGATGCCGTCGCCCGATCGACCGGCCAACTCCGCCATCTTGGGCCCGAACCCGCCGACCACGATGGGGGGTAGAGGTTCGGGGCGGAGGTACCCGGTGACGCCACCGACGGTGCCCGACCATACGGCCCGCAGGGTGGCGATGGCGTCCTCGACAGCGCCTCGTCTGGCCCGATCGGTCCCTACGGGCCGGCCCAGGGCGTGCTGCTCCGCCCCGTAGGGCGTGGTCACGCCGCCACCGGCGCCCACACCGAGCAACAAGCGCCCGTCGCTCACCTCCTGAAGGGTGGCGGCCATGACTGCCAGCGTCCCAGGATGACGATTGGCGACGTTGAGCACCAGCGGACCGACAGCCACGCCGGGCACGGCGGTGGCGATGGCGGTGAGGGACGTCCAGCACTCGAGGACACCACTCGCTCCGTGTACCGATCCCGCCAGATGATCGTAGATCCACACCCCGTCGAAGCCGGCCTGCTCGGCAGCCAGGGCACCTTGGTGCATGTCGCGCCAACGTCCTCCGAACGGGTCGAACAACACGTCCACCTGCATCGGTGGCAAGCTACCCGCCTCGGTGGTTCAGCGTTGCTGGTCCCGTCTGCGGATCTTGCGGGTAGCGGCCGCCACGGCCCGGCGCTGCTGATCTTCCTCACGGCTCCGATGCCGCCGCTCGGCTTCGGCCGTCTCCTCATGAAGCTTGATGAAGCTGTCCAGGCGACGACGCGGCAGCGAGCCACCGGCGATGGCGGCCAGCACGGCACAGCCCGGTTCGTAGTGGTGAGCGCAATCCGAGAAGCGACAGGAACCGGCCATGTCGGTGATGTCGGCGAAGGCCACCGCCAAGCCCCCCTCGTCCATCCACAGGCCGATGCCCCGCAGCCCTGGCGTGTCGATCAAGGCCCCGCCGTCCGGGAGCACGACCAGCTCCCGCCAGCTGGTGGTGTGGCGACCCTTGCCGTCGCCGTGGCGCACGGCACCGACAGCAGCCACATCGGCGCCGGCCAGGGCGTTGACCAACGACGACTTGCCGGCACCGGAGGATCCGAGCAGCGCTGCAGTCCGGCCCGGCCCGACGCGTGCGGCAAGAGCGACCAACCCTTCGCCGGTAGACGACGACACACTGACCAGGGGAATGTCAGGACCGACCGAAGCCATCACCTCCTTGGTGGCGTCGTCCCGGGCGGGTGTGGCCAGATCGGCCTTGGTGACGACCAGGACGGGGTCGGCGCCGCTCTCCCAGGCCAGGACCAGGGTCCGTTCCATCCTGGACGGTGACAGGGGCTGGTCTGCGGGGACCACGATCCAGGTCTCGTCGATGTTGGCAGCCAGCACCTGCGGTCGGTCAACGTCGGCGGAGCGACGGACGAAGGCGGTACGCCGGGGCTCCAGGTACACCACCTTGGCCGGGTCATCGACGGCGACGCCGACCGCGACGCCGACTGTGGCGCCGACCGGGACACCGCCCGCCCGGCCCAGATCGCCATCTCCCGGCGGTGCGGCCACCAGCACCCAGTCCCCGGTGCAAACCGGTTCGTCCCACGTGACCCGCTCAAGGCCCGTCGTCGTGGCCACCTCTGCCCCGCTGCGCTCGGCGCGGATCACCCGACCGGCCCTGGTGGCCGCCGGCCACGACTCCAGGCGGGCCACCAGGCCCGAGCAGGTGGCCGGGCCGGCCCCGACATGGCGCAGGAAGGCCGCCGGATCGGCGAACGAGGTCAGGTCAGCCATCGGCGTCACCATCCTCCCACCTCAACGCTGCTGGCCGTGGCCATCGACATCACAAACCCGTCGTGGCCCCTAGGGTGGGAGAACGTAGGCGGCGCTGACAGGTGCGCGGGTGCTTGGCACCCGACGTCCCGGCTCATTGCGCCGCCTCTCCCCAAGCAAGGATCTTCCCTGTCTATGAGTACCCCCCATCCCTCGCGCCGTCCCCGACGGACTGACCGTCCTTCGGGACCCCAGGCGATCACAACTGCGGCCACGCCCAGTCATGGCTCCGCCTCCTCGTTCAGCGAGCTCGGCGTGCCGGCGTCGACGGTCGCCGCCCTGGCCAGCCAAGGCATCGATCGCCCCTTCCCCATCCAGGTGGCGACCCTGCCCGACACCCTCGCCGGGCGCGATGTCCTCGGCCGGGGGCGTACGGGTAGCGGCAAGACGCTGGCCTTCGCCATCCCCATGGTCGCCCGCCTGACCGGCGGTGCTCGCCGACCTCGCCAGGCACGCTCGCTGGTGCTCGTCCCCACCCGCGAGCTGGCCAACCAGGTCTTCGCGGTGATCGAGCCCTTGGCTCGGGCCGCCGGGCTGACCGCCACCGTGGTGTTCGGCGGCGTCGGCCAGAACCCGCAGGTGAAGGCTCTCGGTCGCGGGGTCGACGTGTTGATCGCCTGTCCCGGGCGCCTCGAGGATCTCGTCGGCCAGGGCCACTGCGACCTTTCGGCCGTCAGGGTCACCGTCCTCGACGAGGCCGACCACATGGCTGATCTCGGTTTTCTACCGGCTGTCAAGCGACTGCTCGACCGGACGCCGCAGGTCGGTCAGCGGATGCTGTTCTCCGCCACCCTCGACAACGGCGTCGACGTCCTGGTCAAACGTTATCTGGAAAACCCGGCTACCCACTCGGTCGATCCCATCATGGCGCCGGTTTCAACTATGACCCACCATGTGTTCTCTGTCTCCGCAGCCGACAAGCAGGCAGTCGTGCAGGGACTGGCTGCCGGCCAGGAACGAAGCCTGCTGTTCATGCGCACCAAGCACACCGCCAAGCGGCTGGCCAAGCAGCTCACGGCCGCCGGCATCCCCGCCGTGGAGCTGCACGGCAACCTTAGCCAAGGGGCGCGCGAACGGAACCTGGCGGCGTTCACCGAGGGCAGCACCCGGGTGCTCGTCGCCACCGACATTGCCGCGCGGGGCATTCATGTCGACGACGTGGCCCTGGTGATCCATGTGGACCCTCCGACCGAGCACAAGGCCTACCTGCACCGCTCCGGCCGCACGGCGCGTGCCGGCGCCGGCGGGACGGTTGTCACCCTGGCCCTGCCCGAACAGACAAGCGACGTCCGGACCCTGGCCAAGCAGGCGGGGATCCGGCCCATCACGGTGACGGTCCGTCCCGGGTCGGCCGAGATCATCGCCCTGGCCGGGCCCGCCGCCCCCTACGTCGAACCGCCGGTGGCTGCTGTGGACCACGTCCGCCCGGGCCGTGGAGCGCCTCGCCCCGACCCGCCGCGCCGCGCTGGGTCGAGGAGCACCAAGGCCGCGGGCCCGAAGCGTGCCGGTTCCAAGGGGGACAGCCGCCCGGCGAGCGGCCGAGCCCGTTCCAATGCCCCGGCTCGCACCCGCGCCGAGTTGGCTGCCCGGGCGGGCCAACCGCCGGCGGCCAGCCACCGGGCCCACTGAGCCGCTCCCCGGCTGGGACCCGCCCAGCGTCCGTGGACAAGCGAGAAACCCATCTCGCCGGTCCGTGGGCTGATAGAGATCCGATCCGGAGGCTACCGTGGCGAGAGGTGACGGCCACGATGGTGACCTCAGCGCCGCAAGCATCTAGGGGGATGAGATGACCGAACCAGATTCCCAGGAACCGAGTGCCCCGGACGCTCTCGGCTCACCCGATGACGACCGGAGCGGGACCACGGTCGACGAGGGCATCGCCAGAGCGGAAGTGGGCAGCGAAGTGGAGGGTTTCCACACGGCGCCTGAGGAGGGCGACACGGGCGAGTCTCGCAGAGCGGAGATTCGGGACGTCGAGGGAGCCACCGAGGGCACAGTTGACCGCAATCCCGGCGAAGCGACGCCACCGGAGCCTGGTTTGTCACCGACCAAGACCGGCTCCGGTGGGGCACAGAACATCGCTGGTGCCCGCATCTCGGATCGCATGGCCGGAAAACAACCCCTACCCGACGAACCGCCGTTCGACGGCGACACCGAGACCAAACCCTGAGCTCCTGGTTGACGATGGTGCAGGCGAACCCCTTGCGCCGTCAGCCCACTTCCCGAGGCGTCCTTGTCCCGAGGTCAGCCCTCTTCAAACTTGAACGAAACCCGTACCTTGGCCCGGTACGTCGTGATTTGATTGCCCTCGATCAACATGTCGAGCTCGGCCACCTCGGCGACGCGGAGATCACGCAAGGAGCTCCCCGCTCTGGTGATTGCCGCACTGGCTGCCTTTTCCCAGGATTCGTCGCTGGTACCTACCAGTTCGACGATCTTGTAGACGCTCTCAGCCATGATGACTCCCCTAACCTCCGGTGACGATCGTCACCGGACTCTCGTCTTTCCTACCCACAACTGACCGGTTTCCACCCGCCCGACGAAGACCGCCACCGAAGACGGGACGCGCTCCGGGCAATGGAATGGGCTGCGGTGGTCATCTGGTCCGGGCCGCCGAGATGGGATGACCGTCCTGGCCCATCCCCGGCGCCCCGGCGTGGCCGGTCGCTGCGCTTCGAAAGCAAACCCGAGGCGTCCCCGTGATGGAACAATGATGAAGGCAATTGGAGCTCGGGAGGACCACCAGGCGCCACTTTTCTATGCGTGTGGCGCCAGGTACGCCCCATCGCCAATAGCGAGGTTTTGCTCAAGCGCAGAACCTGGGGCATAGTGGATCAAACTCAAAGAAGAAGGTAGTCGTGGCCAAAGAGACCATCGTCCGCATCACCGATGACATTGACGGCAGCGAAGCCGTAGAGTCCATCCGCTTCGGCTTACGCGGCGTCGAGTACGAAATCGATCTCAACGCCAAGAACGTCGCCGCAATCGAGAAGGCCTTCGAGAAGTGGATACAGAATGGCCATAAGGCTGAGACTTCGACTTCTCGCGCCCGCCAGCGTCGATCAACCGTGACCAACCGTGACCAGACGGCGGCCGTGCGCGAGTGGGCCAAGGCAAATGGCTACAGGGTGTCGGATCGAGGCCGTATCTCCGCTGAGGTGCGCGAGGCTTACAACGCCAGCTCGTAGCAGCTGATCAGGCCGAGAGGGACACCTCGGTGGGCACGCTTTGGATAGCGGCCAGCAGTTCGGTCCAAAAGAAAGCCGCCGTGAAGAACCAAAGGGTCTCTCCCTTCTCGAGCATCAGCTTGCGGTACATGATCGTCTTGCCCGGGTCGAAGCCGGCCGGACCATGGTTCCCCATGGTGAAATCCAGAGGCGATGGAGAGGAAGGAGTCTCGGGATTGTTCAGTCATCTTCTCGGTCCAGTCCAATCGGTCCTGGGAGAAGTCCAGCTCGTTGACGTTCCAGCGTTGCCGGAGATACCGGTCATAGAGGTCCAGATAGGGCGGGAGTTGAGCCGTGGGGACGTGCAGGTAGTCCAACGCGTCGTCGATGTTGACCCGTCCCATCCCGGCCAGATCATCGATCTCGATGCGATGCAAGTCGGTTCCTTCAGCGTGTTTGCCATGTCGACGTCCCCTATCTCTTCCGGCGCCGTTCCTCCCGGATCCACAGTATGCGCCGAGAGGGGGCAACCGCAGCTGCTGTAATGAGGGGATGGCCTTTCACGACGTACTGAGCGCCAATGAGGCGTATGCGAAGCGCTATACCGGCGCCGGTCTGCCGGGCACGGCGGCCCGCAATCTGGCGGTGGTCACGTGCATGGACTCGCGCATCTCGCCACTGGACATGCTCGGGCTCGACGCCGGCGACGCCAAGATCCTCCGCAATGCCGGCGCTCGGGTGACCGAGGACGTGTTGCGCACCCTGGTGCTGGCCGTGCACCTCCTTGGTGTCAACCGAGTGATGGTGGTGGCCCACACCGATTGCCGCATGACTGCGGTCAGCGACAACCAGGTTCATGAGGCGATCGCCCGGGCCGCGGGTCCCGACACCCGCAGCCTGGAGTTCCGGACCGTCGCCGACCAGGCGGCGACGCTGGTCGGTGACGTGCAGAAGATTCGCAGCTCGCCGTACCTGCCCTCGTCCCTGGCCATCATGGGCTGCGTCTACGACGTGGGCACCGGGCGCCTTGACGTCGTTTGACAGGCAGGCAC